>NZ_JAQMUE010000019.1 GCF_028330985.1 Roseofilum reptotaenium CS-1145
GCAGCGATGACAAAACAGCCAAAATCACAGAAGTCGAGAGTGGAAGAACTTTACACACCATTATTCACCAGAGTAAGGTCAGGGCAATAGCCTTTTCCCCTGACGGACGTTACCTGGCTACTGGCAGCGATGACAAAACAGCCAAAATCACAGAAGTCGAGAGTGGGAAAACCCTGCACACCATTACTCACGAGGATCTGGTCAAGGCAGTCGCTTTTTCCCCTGATGGACGTTATCTGGCTACTAGCAGCAATGACAAAACAGCCAAAATCACAGAAGTCAAGAGTGGGAAAACCCTGCATACCATTATTCACAAGGCTCCGGTCTGGAACGTAGCCTTTTCCCCTGACGGGCTTTATCTGGCTACTAGCAGCAATGACAAAACAGCCAAAATCACAGAAGTCGAGAGTGGGAAAACCCTGCATACCATTATTCACAAGGCTCCAGTCGGGGAAGTAGCCTTTTCCCCTGACGGACGTTACCTGGCTACTGGTAATGCAGACAAAACGGCTAAGATAACGGAAGTCGAGAGTGGGAAAACCCTGCACACCATTATTCACAAGGCTCCGGTCTGGAACATAGCCTTTTCCCCTGACGGACGTTACCTGGCTACTGGTAATGCGGACAAAACGGCTAAGATAACGGAAGTCGAGAGTGGGAAAACCCTGCACACTATCGATTACCAGGGAAGGATATGGGGCATAGCGTTTTCCCACAATGGACATTACCTAGCTACTGGCAGCACTGATAACACGGGTAAGATAACGCAACTGAAGACAGGCCAGACTACGCCATTACATGGTCACTGGGATGATGTTATTGATATAGCTTGGCATTCCGATGGAGACCGAATTGCGACGAGTTCACGAGATAGAACTGTGAGGCTGTGGACGAGAACAGGTCAGGAGTTAGCTGTATTTAAAGATCATCAAGGCTGGGTCTTCCTTATCCGTTGGGATGAAGAAGGTCACCACCTTACCTCTGTTGCAGTTTATAACAATCAGGTTACCATTAGAGAATTACCTGTAGAAACCCTAGAGGAGCTAATTGCACGGGGATGTCGTTGGGTGCGACCCTATCTGAACAGTAATAATAAGGAGATGAAGGAGTGCGAGAAGTATTGGGAGTAGGCAAGGGAATAGGGAATAGGTTTAAGTTGGTTCGAGAAAGTCGTAGAGAATTTCATCGGGTTCATCATCCATATCGTCATCGGGTTCTGGCATCAATACGGTTTCAGAAATGGGGGTTTGCTGAGTCGATGGGGCGCTTAATTGTTGTTGTCGCATGACGGTAACGAGAGTATGCAGTCGATTGACTGTTTGTTTTAACAGGGTGACCTCTCTTTCTAAGGCAACCAGGCGATCGCCGGAATTCGCTGCAACCTCTCCCAAATAAAGCGCGATCGCCTCTTGCACGACTTCTTGTGACGTTTTCTGGCGATCGCTGGCTATCTTCCCAATCTTCTCTTGCCAACTGCTACTGATGTTTACCTGCATGACTTGCTCCACCGAGATCTGTTGGTTATCAAGAATGGATATTATATCAAATCCTTAAATGGTTGCGACTTTCTGTGTACTGTAGAGACATGGTGGGTTCGTGCGGGTTGACAAAAATAGTTGTCAGTCTACAAGATTTGGGTATAACCCGCCCCTACAGATCTCTGTAGCGTAAATAAATAGATTTGATATTACCCTAATAATAAGGAATCATCTGCTAACTCTTCCCCTTGAAGCTGATTAAAGCGCTCTAGCAGATCGGCAACTTCTAATCCTTCCCGTTCCTCGCCAGCAATATCTAAAATAATTTGTCCTTCGTGTAACATAATCGTGCGATCGCCCATCATCAATGCCTGACTCATACTATGGGTGACCATGATCGTGGTTAACTGTTGCTCCCGAACAATTTTCTGGGTGAGCTGCAAGACAAAATGAGCTGTTTTCGGATCGAGAGCTGCCGTATGTTCATCTAATAATAAGACCTCTGTGGGAGCCAACGTAGACATCAACAGACTCACCGCTTGTCGTTGTCCTCCCGATAATAATCCCATGCGATCGCCTAATCTGCGCTCTAATCCCAATCCCAAACTGGCTAACTGTTCCCGAAACTGGGCGCGACGACGGTTGGGAAGCGCCAATTTTAACCCGCGAAAGCCTCCCCGTTGAACGGCTAACGCCATGTTTTCTTCAACCGTTAAATTCGCACACGATCCCAACAGGGGATTTTGAAACACTCTGGCGACCAACTTCGCCCGTTTCTGGGTTGGCCATAGGGTAACATTTTGATCGGCAATATAGATGTGTCCAGAGTCCGGCAGGCGATCGCCACTGACTAAATTTAACAGCGTCGATTTTCCTGCCCCATTGGAGCCAATGACAGTGACAAACTGCCTGGCTGGAACTTTGAGGGAAATCTGCCGTAGTGCTGGAGTTTCTAGAGCAGTACCCGGATTAAACGTGACACAAGCGCGATCGATTTCAATCATCCGTAGAGTCTTCCCCCTGATTCTGTTGATTGAGAAGAATATCTAGTATACGGCGATTCTCCGTTTGCAGCCCGCGAATCTCTTCTTGGTGTTGCAATATAATCGCTTGTTGCTGTTGCCAATCTTCCCTAGCTCCTGCTGAGGTATTGGCTAGAGTTTGAATCACACGAGCGTTGCTTTCTATCAGGCGCTCTTGCCTCTGGGCTGCTTGAGCATTGCTTTCAAGGATGCGATCGTGTCTCTGGGCTGCTTGAGCATTGCTTTCTGCTGTACGAGCATTACTTTCTATCAGGCGATCGTGTCTCTGGGACATCTCAAGGAGATCCTCGATCCGATCTGCTAAACGATCTAAGCGCTCATCATTCCAGCGTTCTGCACTCATCGGTTTTTCTCCTTTAATCTTCTTTTGAATATTAAGTTCAATTTTACTGTTTTCTGATTAGCTGGACTGGGTATCAATCTGTCGAACTACGGTTAGCGCCGAATAGGATACGCCTGCGGTTCCTTCTCCGGGATGGGTGGAGTCTCCGACTAACCAAAGGTTGCCGATGGGGGTGCGGTTGGCAAAGCCGAAGGGACCAAAGGTGGTTAAGCGTTGTCCCATACCACCCACGATACCGCGATCGCGCGCTGTATAGTTGGCAAAGGTTCTCGGTGTGGCGGCTTCGACGTGAATTAGGGTTTCTGGAGTCAAGTGGAAATACTGGCTTAAACGGGCGATCGCCGCTTCGGTAAATTTTTGCTTCAGTTGGTCGTAGTCTCCACCATTCCACCATTGCTCCGTATCCGTAAAGGAGGAGGCGGTAATCGTTGCTTTTCCTTCGGGTGCCCGTCCATCTCCCGAATGACTGACGGAGACAAACAGGGAATTATTCTCGCCAATGGGGCCTTCATAATCATACAGAAATTGCAGATGGGGCGGGCAATTCTCTGGAATAGCAGCGTGTTCGACTCCCAGATAAACGACAAATGCGCCACTGGGTGAGGGGACTTGTTTCAAGCGCTGGCTGTAGCCATTGGCGTATATTTTTGTGGCTAGATCGTCAGATTTCAACAGTTGTACCAAGTTATGAATGGTGACATTGGCAACCACACGATCGGCTGGTTCGCTCCAGGTTTCTCCAGTTTTCATATTGCAGATACGAACGCCAGTCACTCGCGAATTTTTGGTTTCGATTTGCTCGACACTGTGGCGCATGAGGAGGGTAGCGCCATCTCGTTCTAGGGAGGCGACGAGGCGATCGCTCAAAACTTGCATACTTCCTTGCAAATGATACAGCCCTTGCGGTTCCTGGGAAACACCCAGAGCGGTTGCCGCATACAAGAGGGCGGTTTCCGTGGTATCGACTTGGGAGTAGAGCTTTAGTTGCATGTCGAGGAACGTTTTCAGGCGGCGATCGTTCCCCACTCCCATCAATCTCAGTGCATCCCACACCGTCAACAGTGCAAACGGCACAGTAATCAATGTATCCGGGCGCATCGCCTGCACCAATTGCCACAAATCCCATAAATCACGCGGAGGCAGCACCGGATCTCGTCCCTGAAACCGCCAACTGGCCTGAAATAGCGTATTCATCAACTGCCAAAAGGGTTCGCTTCCTGGAAACTGTTGCTGCCGTTCTTGTTGCCATTTTAGGGGATCTCGCCACACTGAAATCGGTTCTTTTTCCCCCGGCAAAAACACTGCACAAGCGGGATCGCAAGGCATTGCCTCCGGTAGCGCGATCTCCAGTTCCTCAAAGATGCGATGATGAATCCCCCCAGGCTCCAACCCCGCTACCTGCGTCGCTCCCACATCAAACGTAAACCCCCGCCGCTTAAACGTGGAAGCACATCCCCCCGGTACAATCGCTTGATCCAGGATCAGCACCGAATACCCCCGACGAGCCAGGAGTGCGGCTGTGGTTAAGCCACCAATACCTGCACCAAGGACGATACAGCGAGGCTTAGAGGAGGAGTGAGACTGAGCCATAATCTGAGCAGTGAACAAGGGAACATTCACGATTGTAACGTTTCGTTAAGTTTTTAGGGGGCTATAATTGCGCCAGAGAGCGTACTGTAAAAATCTCATCAGCTTTCAGAGGCGCAACCGCCGATTCAGGAACGATAACAGTATCAATTAATTTTCCTAAAGCATTAAACACTTCTAGGATATATCCTTTTTCTCCCTGGTTAGGAAGGAAGGAAGTTTTTCTGACCATTCCGTAAAGAAGTTACTATTTTTAGCAACTGGCAATCCCAAGCTTTATGTGAGATTTCCTAGGGTAATATCTTGTCCTGAAAGGGTTTGAGATATCATAAGTCATGAGAATCTAGTGATTTAAGTCACTCAGTAGTGACGCGCCACATGCTATTACAAGAGCTAATATTTTGTAGTTTAAACAAAACTATTATATTACCGTATTTTCGAGATATATTGGAAAAATACACAAAAAATCAAGATAAAACCTCGATTTATATCAACCCATTCATATGGAGGGGGGGAAATCCGTGGTAGCACAAGTCGAAAATCCAACCTATGAGAGCCAAACTCAGGCGATCGCCAAACAACTTCTCGCAGCGCAAGGGGAAAAACGCTCCATCTTTGCCCAGATGCGAGACCAAATGCGCTGGGATGATAAGCTTCTAGACTGGGCCATGAGTAACCCAGGGCTGCGGGTGCAATTGTTCCGGTTTATTGATTGTTTACCTGCATTGCGCTCTAAGGCAGAAGTGGCGCGGCATTTGCAGGAATATATGACAACTGAGGCGGTAGAATTACCCGGTGCCTTGAAGGGGATTCTTAATTTTACCAATGCCGACTCTATGCCGGGACAAGTGGCAGCAACAACGGTATCGACTGCGGTAGAAACCTTGGCGCGGAAATACATTGCTGGGGAAACTGCGGGGCAGGTGCTGAAAACTGTAGAAAATCTTCGCAAAGAGAAGATGGCATTTACCCTAGATTTACTGGGGGAAGCGGTGATTACGGAGACAGAAGCAAAAGCCTATCTGCAAGGCTATATCGATCTGATCGATCGCCTCACGGAAGCTGCTGCACGCTGGAAAACAATCCCCGAAATTGATGAAGCAGATGGGAAACCCTTACCCAAGGTGCAAGTTTCCGTGAAGCTGACAGCGTTTTATTCCCAGTTCGATCCCTTGGATGCTGAGGGATCTAAACAACGGGTTATTGAGCGCATTCGCACCCTCCTGCGCCATGCCCAAGAAAAGGGGGCTGCAATCCACTTTGATATGGAGCAGTATGTTTACAAAGATATTACCCTGGCAATTCTTAAGGAACTGTTACTCGAAGAGGAGTTTAAAACCCGTACTGATATCGGGGTAACACTACAAGCTTATCTACGCGAGTCAGAGGCAGACTTAAACGATCTGATTGCTTGGGCTAAAAAACGGGGAAATCCGATTACCATTCGCTTGGTGAAAGGGGCATATTGGGATCAGGAAACCATTCAAGCGGTGCAACATAACTGGCCGCAACCGGTTTTTGATGATAAAGTGGCTACCGATGCTAACTTTGAATTGCTCACGCGCCTACTGCTGGAAAACCACGAGGTTCTTAACGCTGCCATTGGTTCCCATAATGTCCGATCGCAAGCCAGAGCGATCGCCATTGCTGAAACCCTGAACATTCCTCGCCGTCACATTGAATACCAAGTGCTGTATGGAATGGGCGATCGCCTCGCCAAAGCCATGGTGAACCGAGGCTTACGTGTACGGATGTATGCTCCCTACGGCAGTCTGCTCCCCGGTATGGCGTATTTGATTCGCCGCTTACTAGAAAATACCGCAAACAGTTCCTTCTTACGTCAAAGTCAAGAAGACCGCCCCATTGAACAATTAATCGCGCCTCCAGTGGTTCAAAGTACGGGATCTCGACCCCAGAAAACCACAGTGTTTAAGAATGCAGCCGATACGGACTACGCCCAAGTTGCGAACCGGGAACGGGCACAAGCCGCTTTAAACACGGTACGTCCCCAACTGGGTAAAACCATTCTGCCTTATATTAATGGCAAGTTTGTGCAAACCGCAGATAGCGTGAATTCGGTCAATCCTTCCGATCCCACGGAGTTAGTTGCCAAAATTGGTTTGGCTTCCGTAGAACAAGCGGAAGCAGCCCTTGATGCCGCTAAAGCTGCATTTCCCGGTTGGAAAGCAACTCCCGCAGCAGAACGGGCGCGAATTCTGCGAAAAGCAGCCGATCTGATGGAACAGCGTCGCGCAGAACTGTCCGTTTGGGTGATGCTGGAAGTCGGAAAAGTCTTGCAACAGGTGGATGCAGAAGTTTCCGAGGCGATCGATTTTTGTCGCTATTATGCCGATGAAATGGAACGGCTCGATCGCGGCCATAATTATGATGTTGCTGGGGAAAATAACCGCCTCACTTATCAACCGCGAGGTATCGCCCTAGTGATTTCCCCCTGGAATTTCCCGATCGCCATTACTACGGGGATGACAGTAGCCGCCTTGGTGGCAGGGAACTGCGTGATTTTGAAGCCCGCAGAGGTCAGTAGTGCGATCGCCGCCCAACTGATGGAAGCTCTGATTGAGGCGGGAATTCCCAAGGGCGTGTTCCAATATTTATCAGCTAAAGGCTCAACCGTCGGGGGCCATTTGGTCAAACACAAGGATGTACAGATGATTGCCTTTACCGGTTCCCAGGAAGTCGGCTGTAAAATCTATGCTGATGCGGCTCTTCTGCAACCGGGACAAAAACACATGAAGCGTGTCATTGCCGAGATGGGCGGTAAGAATGCGGTGATTGTGGACGAAAGTTGTGATTTAGACCAAGCCGTGCAAGGAGTGGTCGATTCTGCCTTTGGGTATAGCGGTCAAAAATGTTCGGCTTGTTCGCGGGCGATCATCCTGGAACCCGTCTATGATGCCTTCTTGGAACGGTTTGTGGAAGCGACGAAATCCTTGAATGTGGGGCCAGCCGACTATCCGGGTACGAAGGTAGGCCCGGTCGTCGATGAAACCTCGATGAAGCGGATTCAGGAGTATATTGCGATCGGCAAACAAGAAGCAAAAGTTGCCCTAGAAATGCTCGCGCCCAATGTTTCCAATGCCAAAGAGGGCTATTATGTTGGCCCCACGATCTTCCAGGATGTGTCCCCGACGGCTAGAATTGCCCAGGAAGAGATTTTTGGCCCCGTAGTTGCGGTGATTAAGGCTAAAACCTTCCAGGAAGCTCTAGAGATTGCCAATAATACCAATTTTGCCCTTACGGGAGGTCTCTATTCCCGTACGCCAAGCCATATTGACCAAGCTATGGCCGAGTTTGAAGTGGGCAATTTGTATATTAACCGCAATACGACCGGGGCGATCGTCTCTCGTCAACCCTTTGGTGGCTTTAAGCTTTCTGGAGTCGGTTCCAAAGCAGGTGGCCCGGATTACCTGATTCAGTTCTTAGAACCCCGCACAATTACGGAGAATATCCAGCGTCAAGGGTTCGCTCCCATCGAAGGAAACGAGTAGGCTACGGAATCATGACAGCGCAAAGTGCTGTCATGAGATATAGCCAGAACAATCCCCCCAAATCTCCCTTAGAAAGCAGGGGATTGGGGGAATAAAGATGTATAGCAGAGAAAGGGAGAAGTTAGGGCATTTTCTATCGCCTATTGCCTCAAACCATAACCTAACTGTCTTAACCTACTTCTTCTCTGCTATATTGTGAATTACCAAACCGATTTCTAGAAGAGAAATTGAGTTTTTTGCAAAATCCCCAATTTCAAATCCTCAATCGACAAAAACTTTGCCTCAAACAAAGCTAACATATCTTTCGGCTGAGGATTACCCCGGGATTCGCCCCTCATTCCCATCGCAATCAGCAAACCACAATAGCCTTGAGTTTTACGACACTGATCGTCCCAGTTTTGCCGATTTTTCTGGTATGTAGAATTGATTTCAAATTCATCAAATAAGTATAAGTCTCCATCTCCAGTTTGAAGAATTCCCAGATCAAAAGTTTTTTCTGTATAGGGATCTTCTCCCCCATTAAATCCAAGACCTTCCAATCCATCAAAAGCTTCTAAATCTCGGATTAAGGTCTTGGCATTCCGTTTGCTGGTTTGAACAATCGCCACCGGTAATCCAGCTCCAACCCCTCGGATATGGTCTGGTGCAGCCGGGTGAAATTGAATCTGTTCGCGAATTGATTCCCAAGTTTCCCATCTAAGAATATCGAGACGACAGAGGGCGTTGTCGGGAATTAAATCATACTGAAGAAGGGGGCCATCGAAATCCTCATCCTCTTCTTCATCTTCTTCTAAATCATTCATCATGGCATCAAGTTCTAGGGAAACTTCTGGCAGAGTTTCCACTTTAACCAAAAGGGAAGATTTTGACTCTTCAGCCGTTTTGGGTAAAGAAATGCGGTAGCGTTGGCTAAGGCTTTCAAAAGACTCTGTATCGAGAGAGTTACGAGTGGATTTGAAAAATCGATGTAACGCTTCTAAAGCTACCATCATGGCTACTGGTTCTCGCTCATATAAGGTGGTGCGTAAGCCTTCGAGGGGATGAATTACGCCGAAAGAGGCTTCAATTTCTGACCACGGGAGCAGCTCAAGAATACATTCTTCTTCAGCTAGATCGCTTAAAGGAGAATCGGGTTTTAGCTCAAAGGTCAGAAAAAAACAGTCTTGATGGAAGAGGGCACTTTCAATGTCTTCCATGGTGTTATGGTCGATCAAGGCTTGGCGAAATTGTTTGAGAGAGTCTAGGGAACGGTAGAGCAAAATTCCGTATTCTTCACCGAGCATTCCTAGGATAGAGACATAAAATTTCTCAATATCCCATTGATTCAATTGCACGGAAATAATTTGATGTTCAGCTAGACTTTGCCATGGTTGAACTTGCCAAATTTTTTCAGCACTTTTAGATAAGGATGTGAGATATTTGGGCGCAATCTGAGGCGTTTGTTGGGTTACTTCTTCGGCCATTTGTTGAAAGAGATGTTCGATGAGAGGTAACTGGGGCCGATATTCAATATCAATGTCTAGGTCTTGTAATACCCCTCGCAGATAAAATTGAATTTCGCGATCGCACACTACAATTTTTTTGGGCCGACTCGGTTGACTGGGAGCTGGTGGCGCTTCCATTGCCTTGAGGAGCGCTCGGACAAGGGCCTCTGGTCCGGTTTGAGGATTCACCATTTCCATCGATCGCACCACCCCTTCTGAGCCATCTACCCATAAAATACATTCAGGCTGAAATCCTTCCTTTAGGGAAATTGGTATGATTCTTCGGTCTGCTTCCCAAATACTCTCTCCTGGTTGAGGTAGCTGTTGAAGACGGCGACAGGTGGAGGGGGTTAGGGTGATCATAGGGTTGTGTCTAGCAATAGTATCAGTTCCAGGGTCTACATGGACTCTAGATCCTGATTTTAATCGCGATCGCGTGGCTCCTGGCCATTAAGTTTATGATTACCAGTGTAGCTTTCTCTGCTGCAAGGGGACTTGACTCGATACAATAAGAATTAAGTTGACATCAAGAGTTCAGGTATACAGCTATGACCCAAACGATGGAGAGTTCTAAACGCGGCATCATGATGACGGATGCTGCTCTCGAGCAGGTGCAATCTTTACGAGAAAAGCAAGGCAACGATCTCTGCTTGCGTGTGGGGGTTCGTCAAGGGGGATGCTCTGGTCTGTCTTATACGATGGATTTTGAAACCGTCGATCAGATTAAAGACAATGATGAGGTCTTTGATTATGATGGCTTTAAGGTGATTTGCGATCCCAAGAGTATGCTCTATCTCTATGGATTGGTACTCGATTACAGTAATGCTCTGATTGGGGGCGGGTTCCAGTTTACCAATCCCAATGCCACTCAATCCTGTGGTTGTGGTAGCTCTTTTTCTGCCTAGAGTTTAAGTGCCCATTTTCTGTTAAACTATGTGGTTGGTCAAATTCAGGTACGCTTAAGCCTGGATTTGACCCAATTAATGTTTTGCACCTAAGCCGGTTATGACTCAGACAGCAGAAGACTTGTTTAATGAAGGGATTGAACGCTACAAGAAGGGAGAAAGTCCCGCTACGTTGATTCCCTTGTTTAAGGATATTTGCGATCGCGCCCCCAAACAAAGTACCGCCTGGACTTGTTTGGCTTGGTTATACTTACTCGAAGATAAACCCAAATCAGCTTATAAGGCTGCTCAGAAAGCGATCAAACTCAATCCTGAAGACCCCCAAGCGAGGGTCAATATGGCAGCCGCGATGCTGGAAACAAATAAAAGTGGAGTCCGTGAACATATTGATATGGCCCAGCGTTTGATTATGGCCGTCTCGGAATATCGCCAGGAAATTGAAGAGAATTGTAAAGAAGGATTAAGCAGAAAACCCGACTGGCAAAACCTCCAAAGAATATATGATTGGCTATTTTCGAGTTAAATCAAGGCTTGTGGGATTTATAAACGGAAATAACTAGGTAATTATTCTGATTCAATAATCGTATAAAACTTCATGATTATATACAGAATTTAACCCACTTTCCCGATTTCTAATGATAAGATTTGATGAACTCAGACATAAGGTTAATATATCAACCTGTCTGAGGGCATATATTTTTTAACATGAAGTCAATTAAGAAAGGAGTCAGGATATTATGCCAGTTGATAGTAAAGTAGCCATTAAACCTGAAACCCGTAACCACAAAGGGTTCTTTGTCCAAGAAGCTGAATATAAGCTGATGGGAATTGCTGATTCTGGATGGGCGCTTATTTGTCTGGACGATGCCGTTTGTCATTATGTTGATCCCGATGATTTACAAGCCCTCATCGATGCGAATGGTGGCTTAGAATAAGCTCATTCTCTGTTTTGTGAGTATTGAATAGTCAGGATGGCTGTACTGAGTTAGTGCAGTCTATTTTTTTATTTCTCCTAGTTACGACTGCTGGTTGAGCGGAGTCGAAACCAGCAGTCATCAAATACTATCCTCACTCTCCATTTCGTTCTCGATCGCCAAATTCTGGTAATGCGAATCATTTTGACACTCAGCTAAAATATGGAGTCGATCCCAATCACTATTGATCAAAGCCATTTTTTTAGCTCGACTCCATCCCTGAACTTGCTTTTCTCGATAAAAAGCATCATCCACACGATCGTAATGTTGGGCATAGACAAGTTTTACAGGTAAACGTTTGCTGGTATAGTTTGCCCCTAAACCATTTTCATGTTGCCAAAGACGCAGAGGTAAGTTTTGGGTACTGCCTGTGTAGAAAGAATTATCACAACATTGCAGAATATACAGATAAGCCATAGATTGAGATAGTGGATAAAACCTCAATGATTTCCTAGAGATTACCAATTTCCTGAGCAGAGCTGAAGAGTTCCCTGAGCGGAGTCGAAGGGAACTTTCTCCTCACAATAATTTGCGATTACAACGCTCTTTCGAGTCGTTCAGCAATCCACACTTTAATCAATGACTGTCGTGTTATCCCCAACCGTCTCGCTTCGAGATCGAGTCCTTTGATCATCCACTCTGGAAAATCAACATTTACCCTTTCCTGCGTCAACTCACCCCGTCGTGCTTGACTCAGATCCAGGTATTCAACAATATCTTCTTCACCTTGGTCAAACTTTTCATCAAAGGTCTTAGCTTTCATAAAGTTCTATCTCCTGTTTTCGCGAACGTCGAACTGAGATGATGCGTATTTTGCTCTCTCTGTAAGTAATAACGGCTGACCAGCATTTTCCTCCAATTTGCCCGATGACTAAAAAGCGAGGCTCATCCTCTGTGCGAGCTGGGATCTCTAACTGTCCTGGATCGTCCCAAAGCTCTTGGGCTTCTACAAAGTTAATCCCATGCTTGGATTTATTTCTTTCACTCTTGTGATGATCAAACTCAAACTCCATAGGTTTCAGCAGTGTTTTTTGCGCCAATAGGCAATCGCCTATTATATTATATGAAATGCATTTATTTATGCTATACATCACCATCATGGTAGAGACAAGGCATGCCTTGTCTCTACAGTACGCATTTGTAGTAAGCATTTAAAGGTATGAAAGAGAAACTCTTAAACGGACTCAACACCGTTTTAACCATTAACTTATTTTTTGTCTTATTTAGCTTTGGGTGGTTTGCGATCGCCCTTTTGGGTCGCTCCATAAATATTCCACTGGGCTTTGATATCTGGTATAAATTATGGGAACCCGTGTTTACTCCGGCAATCGGCATCCTCATGGCTGGATCTATTGCCAGTGGTGTCATCAGTTGGATTAACCGGCGATTAAATCCGGAATCTAAATCTTAACCCATGGTTGGTAAAGTTTATTTAGTGGGTGCAGGATTAGGCAGTCTCGACACGCTCACCCTACGGGCTTATACTCTCCTGAAACAGGCTGATGTCGTTATTTATGATGCGCTAGTCGATCCTCGTTTATTTGCCGAAGTGCGATCGCACTGTTTGCTCCTCGATATGGGAAAACGGGGAGGTAAACCCAGTGCCTCCCAAAGCAGCATTAATCAAGCGCTAATCTATTACTGTCAACAGGGAAACCAAGTGGTACGCCTCAAAAGTGGTGACCCCCTGATTTTTGGTCGTAGTGGTTCGGAACTGCAAGCGCTAATGGAGCAAAATTGCCCAGTAGAAATTGTTCCCGGACTTTCTTCTGCCATTGCTGCGCCGACTTTAGCGGGTATTGCGCTCACCGATCCGATTTTAAGTCAAGGCTTTACGGTTGTCACTGCTCACGATCCAAGTCTTTTAAATTGGGCAGTTTTAGCGCAGATGGAAACCCTTGCAATCCTGATGGGAACCCGTCAACTTGCGGAGATTATCTGTCAACTTAGTAACCAAGGTAAACATCCAGATACCCCAATTGCAATTATCCGTTGGGCGGGATTTCCAGAGCAACAGATTTGGCAAGGCAGATTACGAAATATTATGGAACTGACGGCAGGTCAAAGCTTGTCCCCAGCAGTGATTATTATAGGAAAAGTCGTTGAAGCGCGATCGCATTACTCTGTTGATTCTATGTCCCTATCCCAGCACACTATTTTAGTCACCCGTTCGGCAGGTCAATCGAGTCAATTTACGCAACTGTTACAACAACAGGGAGCTAGAGTGATTGAAATGCCCGCCTTAGAGATTGTAGCACCTTCGAGTTGGGAAGGGTTGGATGGGGCGATCGCCAATTTATCCACCTTTAACTGGCTTATCCTCACCTCCAGTAACGCCGTTGACTACTTCTTTCAACGTCTCCAGCACCATCACCTCGACAGTCGCGCCCTTGCGGGAATTAAAATCGCCGTAGTTGGCAAAAAAACCGCCACCAGCTTACGCCAACAAGGACTCGAACCCGATTATATTCCCCCCAACTTTATCGCCGATGCCCTAGTGGAGCATTTTCCCGAACCCTTATCTGGAAAAAGCCTTCTCTTTCCCCGCGTCGAAACCGGAGGGCGAGAAGTCCTCGTTCAAGAATGCACTGCTCAAGGCGCTCGTGTAACGGAAGTTGCCGCCTATCAATCCCAATGTCCTCAAACCATTCCCCCAGAAGCGTTAAACGCCCTCCAAAATCAACAAATCACGGTGATTACCTTCGCCAGTTCCAAAACCGTTAAAAACACCGTTCAAATGCTCAATCAAACCGGTGAAATTTCCCTCAATTCCGTTTGTATCGCCTCTATCGGTCCCCAAACCTCCAAAACCTGTCAAGATCTCCTAGGGCGCGTCGATATTGAAGCCAAAGAATATACTTTAGACGGATTGACCGAGGCGATCGTAAAATGGGCAAAGCATTAACCCTGTGACAAACGTATTTATAGATAACAGAAAAATTGATCATCTATTTAATTATCAGATTGCACCAGATAACCACAACAGTCCTCAGGCTATTCAAAATGTACAACAGCTACAGAGACTTGGTTTTTATGATAATCTAGAAAGTAGAGAAATCGTTGAACACCATCTCGATCAAGTAGTTCAAGAGAACTCCAATATAATTGATGATCGGGAAAACCAGTATGGTAAGTTTGAAGATAGAGAATCTTTACTATCCGGGCCTTCAGGAAAATTTGTCAAAATAATGAGTTCATGGCAAGTTATGCCAGATAGAACTCGCAGATTGGTCAGCGCCAAACTGTTTGGAGGATAAAAACATGAAAACAATTGAACTCAAGAACCATTTTGATGAACTAGACTTCTTAGAGTTTTTCTTAGTAGAACCCAAAGTTGCTCATCCTGAAGATGGCTATTGGTGTTATGAAGTTTCTGATAGTGTTGGTTCGACATTAAAATTTGGTATCGATATTATTCAATCCTCTGTCCAAATCGAAATCAAAAAGTCGGATGCTATCCTTACATTATTAAGCTTTGAAGCCATTGAAAAAATTGAAATAGATGGATCTGGGAAAAAACTCAGCTTTTGTTTGCCAACCGAGAAATCCAATATCAAAACTCAGATTAAAGTTGAAATTAGTCCCCAAATAAAAGTGTTTGGACATTCATTGAAAATCCAGTGAACTGGAAAATTAAAAGATGAAATTACCTGAAGTTTTACTCAAGGATATTCACCAGGCAGTCGATCGCATCGAACAAGCTCATTCTCAAACTTCTGGCCGCAGTTTACTCGTTGCCATTAGCGGTATTGACGGCTCAGGCAAAGGTGTAATCAGCAACGAAATCGTCAGTGTTTTGAAAACCCGAAACCTCAACGTTGCCTTGATTGGACTCGATGTTTGGCATCATCCCCAAAGTATCCGATTTAGTTCAGACAATCCAGCCCAACATTTTTACGATCATGCGTTTCGTTGGCAGGAACTGTTTAACTCCTTGATTCTGCCCCTGAAGCAGAACCAATCAATTGACTTGCAAGCAAAATCCCTAGATCTAAAAACCGATCGATTTTACGACGATACTTATGAGTTCAAAGATATAGATATCATCCTCTTTGAAGGGATTTTTATCTTCAAGAAACCCTGGATTGATGAATACGATCTGAAGATTTGGGTCGATTGTAGTTTTGACACTGCCTTGAATCGAGCCTTATCCAGAGGACAAGAAGGTTTAGGAGAAGAAGAAACGATTCGCGATTTTCAAACCATCTATTTTCCAGCTCAGAGGATTCATTTTGAGCGAGATAATCCGACAGCATCGGCTTCATTGATTATCAATAATGATTTGAAAAGAAAATCCTATGAGTTCCCAACCTGAAAAACAAAATGTTAACTCTCTACCACTCCCGAATTCTCCATTGAGTACCCTAGATATTCTCAAAGAATCTGGATTGATCGGTTGCATTAGTGCAGAGCCAAAAATTTCTACTCATTATAAATTTGCTCTACAAGAAGAATTAGACTCGAAATATGATCGATTTATCAGATAAGCTACAAGCCTTAACCGATGTTTTTGATTTAGACATTCCCGATGAAATAAATCCTGATTCTATTCGGATGATAAATCTAAAGCACCGCAATACCGGAATGATTTTTAAGTACATACCTGGCGGTGAGTTTGTGATGGGCTTGACTGAAGAGCAAGAAATAGAAGCCGGAAAAATCTATGATTATTTACCATTTGATAGTTCTGAAATGAAACCATGCACTAGAGTTGAAATCAATCCTTTCTTGGTTTCAGAAACTCCTCTACTCAATGGCATTGCCAAAGAAATACTTGGACAAGATTCAATAGCAGAAGAGAATCCTTACTATCCTGCTTTCTTGAGTAGACAAGATTGTGAAAGAGTGACCTCATATTTGAATTGTCGATTGCCATCTGAGGCTGAGTGGGAGTATTTTTGCCGTGGGGGAACCAATACGCTCTTTGTCTTTGGAAACCAAGTTTTAGAATACCAGGAAATGGAAAAGTGGTTACTTTGGGATTTTTCCAACCTTAAGATACATTACGCTAATCTATTTGGCTTATATGGGATTTTTGTTGGGGAATGGTGTCAAGATCGATATAGAGAAAATTATGACATTAAAAATCCTCCAGAAGATGATGTTTATGTCATTCGAGGAGGTGGAGCTATATTTTGGCCTTGGCAAGACCAAGAATGGATTTGGTGTATGTCAGCAATTAGGATGAGTTCAAAAGACCTGTTGGAGGACAGAACATGTGCAATGAGACTGGTTTACAACTTGCCCTAAGTCAGGATTCAATTTGTCTGATTGTGATTCTATTGTTCTCCATCACTATCTTCGATAAGCTCTAGAGAATCTAGACTGTTGTAGATAGACCGTTCCTCGATAGATAAATGATATGGAAGCTTTATTTCTTGTTGTTCAAGAGTGCATTCATAATGCCTTAAATGGTTTTCTAAATTTTCTAGCACACTCAGGATAGTATATTTTATATCTTCTGTTTGTTCATCTGGAAATTGACCCATAAAAGAATATATTTCTCGAAGATGATCAAATAAGTTTGAAACGGTATCACCTTGAATAATAATACCTGGATAGTGCCGTCCTGGGACGGCTGCAATCACACTATTAGATTGGTTACAAAGAATTTTAGCTTTCATAAATTTTAACCCTCTGCAAAATCAGCAATATCACTATTTCAAATGTGGTAAAGTTATATACTTTTTATCTCCCAAGTCAACCAATATATTTTTTGTAAGGGAATTAAGCTCATAATATTCTGTTGTTCTATATATTGCCAGTTACTGGGTAAGTGATTTTCAAATCCTAGGTAGTAAGATTCGGGATGCGAACAATAAAAAAATCGCGTGTTAAAATTAATTAAGATTGTAGGTAAAAAACAAAAGTATGACTCTGTTTTTTCTTTTTCTGATAGACTCTCGTAATCCTCTTTAAGGTCATCTAAGTTAATCTTGAATTCTTCCAAGTACAATAGATATGAATTTATTTTTTCTTCAGTATCTATATTGATCAGTCCTTGCCTAAAATTATCAGAGATATTTTCTTTAGAGGACAGATTCAGCATAAAAACAAAGTAGTCAGCTTCAAAAAAATAGATGTATTCATTATACTTGACTGAGTAAATTAAGTCCATATTTTATGTCAGTATTCCAATGAATTTATTATGATATAAAATCCAAAAAATTAGCAATGATAAGCTGTTGCGAACGGAACGCAGTGGAGTGAAGCAATCTGATAATCTCGCGAGTCTTGGCGATTGCTTTCTTGCCGTCGCAATGACAATTATTTAAACGGAATCAGGTAGGTTAAATTCCTACACCACCCCCAATGCTACCATCCCTTGATGGGAGATCTAATTCTTTGCTTAACCCAAGTAAGATATTTTGGATCTTCTTCTGCAAAAATCTCCTGACCCTCTCCCATGTATGCTCTAGTAAGTTCATCTAGCGCTCTACAAAAATTACCTAGTTCATATTGTACTTGACCCAATCTCAGATGAATAAATGGATTGCCAATGGCATCAGGGCAATACATTACATCCTGAAGTATTTTAAGGGATTCAGAATAGTTCTTCATAAGAAAATAAGCATCTCCAATTGCTGTTAAGATCCAAGTTGAGGCTACCCACTCCTCTTTAGGATCGGGAATCATGTGTAATGCTTTATAGTATTGTGATAAGGCAATATCGAATTTTTCTTCATCCGCATATCGATCGCCTGAATCACATAATTCAACGATTTCAGCATAAATTTCTGGTTCTAGCTCTTTCATAAAATTTTCACTCTTATTTATAAAAGAAGGCGATCGGTAAATTTGATACTTATTGACTCCTTATTTTGGAATTGAACTCAATTTGAACCACAAGACGGCGGCAAGAGGAGCGTAAATGTGACACACTAGAGGATATTATTCTTCAAAAACCCTATCACCACAAGCGACTTTATGACTCTTGTAATTCAAGCGCCGATCGCCAATGACCTATCCGTTAGAACCTATCACGCCACCAAACATCGGTTTGATGAAAGCTGGGAAGTGATGCTATCGAGTCTCCTGGGATGGGGACGCGCAGCAGGTGCAGACTTTATCGAATTCTTCCTAGAGCGGATCAACTATATCAGTTGTATGGGCGAAGACGATACCATTACCAGTATTTCCCCGCGCTTGTCTACCGGTGCAGGGGTGCGGGTATTTCGCGGCAAAGCAGATTGTTATGTGAGTACCAACGATTTATCGTTTACGGGACTCAAAGCGGCTCTGGAAAAAGGGTTGCTCATTCTCGGCTTTAACCTCCCTTCTGCCAACTCCTATATTCCCGAAGTTAACCTCGAACCCCTGCGCGACTATGCCAGTACCAAGGGGAAAGAACTGTGGTTAGACGACTGTAGCCCCATGCAAGAGATGGGAGATATTCTATTACAAGCGAGCGATCGCCTCAACCAAAAAGCCTCCCATATCCAATCTCGTCGCGCCATCTACTTCCGCGACTGGCAAGAAGTCCTCGTCGCTGCCAGTGATGGCACCTTTGCCCGCGATATTCGCCTCACCCAGTCCGTTGGTTGCAGTCTCCTCTGTGCGGATGGCAGCCATCGCACCTCCATCGGGCAACGGTTGGGTAGTACCAGTCAGCCTGATTTTTTACGAAATTGGGACAGTGAAAATACGGCTACCGATTTGGCTGAAGCGGCTGGAAAAATGCTCTATGCTGACTATGTAGAATCGGGAAATTATCCGATTGTAATGGCGAATCAATTTGGTGGCGTAATTTTCCACGAGGCTTGCGGTCACCTCTTAGAAACCACGCAAATTGAGCGGAAAACCACCCCCTTTATGGATAAGAAAGGCGAAAAAATTGCCCATGAAAATCTCACCGCTTGGGATGAAGGACGCTCAGAAGGTGAGTTTGGCACCATTGATATGGATGATGAAGGAATGCCCACTCAGAAAACGCTTTTAATTGAAAATGGCATCCTGAAAAACTTTATCTCCGATCGCGCCGGTTCCATGCGGACAGGACATCCCAGAACCGGAAGTGGTCGCCGTCAGTCCTACACTTATGCCGCTGCTTCCCGGATGCGAAATACCTACATTGCTCCCGGCGCTTATTCCTTAGATGACCTCTTTGCCTCCATTGATAAGGGCATTTATTGTAAGAAAATGGGTGGCGGTAGCGTCGGCCCAACCGGTGAATTTAACTTTGCCGTTGATGAAGCCTATTTAATTGAAAACGGTAAAGTCACCAAACCATTGAAAGGTGCAACCTTAATCGGAGAAGCCAAGGAAATTATGCACAAAATTTCCATGAGTTCCCAAGATTTGGGATTAGCGGCTGGCTTCTGTGGCTCTGTCAGTGGCAGCGTTTATGTTACCGTCGGGCAGCCTCATATTAAGGTAGATTCTATCACCGTGGGCGGGCGATCGTAGTAAACCCTCTCTCGATATCCCCAGCCCCCTGCAAAAATGGGGGGATGGGGGGATAGGGAGATAGGGGGATCTCAGCCCATCTCAATCCGTGCAGAAATTTCTGTAAAATTTACTCTCAAAATCAACATTAGACCCATCATTTCCAATGGTACAAACAATCGATTCATTAACTACCTCTGCACAAGAGAGTGCCGAAAAGTTAGGCATTCAAAAGTTTGATATTTATGGTTCTGCTGTCGAAGAAACCAGCGTCAAAGTCGATAGCGGTGAACCGGATCAGGTGAAAGCCTCCCAGCGCTCGAGTATTTCCGTCAGGGTATGGAATGAAGAAAATCGCATGGGAATTACCAGCACTACCGAACTCGATCCAGAGGGGCTAGAATTAGCTCTGAAAACCGCCTATGAAGCCAGTTTTTTCGGCATGAAAGAGCATGTGCCTGACTTTAGTCCAGAAGCGACTGCACCCTTGGAAAGCCAGGTGGATAAAGTGCCTCAAGCGTCGGTAGCGACGTTGATTGAAAAGTTAGTGGACGTAGAGAAACAATTGCTCGACTCCCATGAGGCGATCGCCGGAGTTCCCTATAATGGATTGGCACAACGGGATATTGAGCGCTTTTATCTCAACAGTGATGGCGCGGCTCGCTATGAAGGGGGTTCCTATGCCTCTATTTATCTGTACACCAAAACGGAACAGGAAGGCAAAAAACCGCGCAGCGCTGGTTCAGTAAAATTTAGCCCAGGGTTCGAGAAACTAGATATCGAAGGCTGCTTAAAAGAAGCCACCGAAAAAACCATCAGTCACCTGAATTATCAGAAAGTGAAATCGGGGAAATATTTGGTGGTGTTTTCACCTGTGGCATTTCTAAGTCTGTTGGATTCCTTTACCAATATCTTTAATGCCCAAAATATTTTGGATCGTCAAAGTTTATCCACTCCCGAATCTTTAGGAACACCCATTGCCTCTCCCCTGCTCTCGTTTTCCGATGATGCTTTGCATCCCGAAAATATTGCCAAAACTACATTTGACGGCGAAGGCACGCCCACGCGCCGAGTGCCCATTATCACTGAGGGCGTATTAACCAACTTCTTACACAGTGCAGGAACCGCTAAACGCCTCAATGCTCAGCCCACAGGACATGCCAATATTGGTGCAAAAGTCACGGTTGGTCCCCACTATTATCATGTTTTTCCGGGACAAAAGGGCGATCGCACCCTGAGCCTCGACTCAGCCGAAAACGTGATTTTTATCGACGAACTGAACGCCCTCCATGCTGGAGTCCAATCCTTACAAGGGTCATTTTCCCTACCCTTTGACGGTTGGCTCGTCAATAAAGGCGAGAAGATTTCCATCGATTCTGCCACCGTAGCTGGTGATATTTTAGAAGTGCTAAAATCCATCGTCTATGTGGAACCCGAACCAGAAATTACTCCCGATGGCGTTTGTCCTCGTATCTGGATTGAAGGATTATCCATCACTGGAGAATAGGGGAATAAATGGATAATTAATTATAGGGGCAGGTTCACTCAATATCTCCCAATTCCTACCAATAAATCTTGTGAACCTGCCCAATTGAAGGGTTATAGCGCTTCGCGCTAGGCAATAGGCAATAGGTAATCGCTTGCATTACTTCTAAGGCTTCAAGCTGTACTTCATAGAAGAGAGAATCAATATATTGGATCGCCAGAGAATAGGAGAAATTTATGAACATTAAGTTAGTAGAATCTTTAGCCCACGTCGTCGAATCTCTATCGCCCGAAGAGCGATCGCTCTTAGAAGAGAAGCTAAAAGTACACCAAGAGCAAGCCTTAGCCGAGGGGCAAGAGCGTCCTTTTTATGAAACCGCGACTCCGGCAGAAAGAGCGAAAGCCTTTCGGGAGTGGGCGGAGAGTCACTCGCGCAATCAGCCCTACTTATCCGATGAAGCCATTAGCCGGGAAAGCATTTACGGAGACAGAGGTTAATGTCATTTTTGATTGATACTAACATTCTGTTGCGGAGTGCTGATCCTAACCATCCCATGCACGCCGATGCGGTAAGAGCGACAAATATTCTGCTCGATCGAGGAGAAGATGTTTGTATCATTGCCCAAAATTTAATCGAGTTTTGGAATGTTTACACCCGCCCTGCGGATCGGAATGGATTGGGGTATACCCCAGCCGAAGCCGCCGCAGAAGTGAATCGGTTAAAAGGAATTTTTTCCCTATTACCGGATACCCTGGCGATTTATACTGAGTGGGAACGGTTGGTGCGAACTTATGAAGTGAGGGGCGTTAATGTCCACGATGCAAGGTTAGTGGCGGCGATGGTGGTGCATGGATTGACGCATATCTTGACTTTTAATACCAGGGATTTTGCCCGGTATGCAGAAGTGACAGTAGTCCAGCCGATGGAGATGCGATCGCCCCCTGCTGAGTAGGGACTTGATCCCCAGTAGGAGTAATACCAGCCCGGTGAATCAGTCAATAATACCTTTTGCCTAGCGCCGACCGCCATAACTCTTTAGATCGATTTTATATTCAACCAGGGCAAATCATGCTTATATAGAGTCACATCTGTTGAGGAGAATGCGATGGATAGAGTTAGCATCAATGCCCTAGGTCGTTTTCGCCAAAGCGCGATCGCCACTCTTTTGGGAACCGCAGCCAGTGCAGCCAGTATCGTCTGTTTCGCTCCTACTGCCCAGGCTGCTGATACGATCATTTTCAAATATAAATCGGAGCAAATCACCCTTGAAGTTCGTGAACTGAGAGACTTTGCCCGCACCGGTGAGATTCCCTCTGACTTACGGCGCTTCTTAGACGATACAGATCAAGTGCCATCGGAAGTCCAAGATGTCCTCAATTTATCGATTCGGGTGAATCCTAACTTCTTCCGAGACCTGATCAACACCTCCACAGGGGAATTTGTGGTTCTGAAATTAGATGAGGCGATCGCCTCATCTGCCAGTCGCCAAGACTTAGACGCAGTTAAAAATACTCTCCTAGAAGCGGTAGAAGACGATGGGGAACTCTCCATTATCGGCTTACTCGAACGTTATCCCATCGAAACGATTACCGTAGATATTACCAATTTAGAGCCGGTTTATTTACAAGCGAAAGCCCTGGTCGAGCGCATTATTCCTGCTTTAGAAGTGGCCAAACGCTTCCTTCAGGATATCGTCTGTGAATGCGAAGAAAACAGTAATCTGCCCACAACTGAGGGACTTTCTGCTTCTGCGTCCTCCAGCAATAGCTGCAAACCTAGCACCTATACGGCAGAAGTCACAGAAGAAGGTATCGTCATTAAAGATATTGCCGATGACTCCATTGTGTTAGAGTCAGTCAGCTTTACAAACCTTTCTCGTCTCAGCGCCAGCGTTGAGTAATCTGGTTGATTAGTTTTGAGACTCAATGCTTATGTCTACAGTTATACAGTCCATTCAACAACAGGTTTCTCAGTGGATGGCTCGCGCCTGTCCCCTAGTGTGCGCGGGTGTGGCGAGTCTGTGTTTAGGTAGTTCAGCCGCTCTCGGTGCTGAACGGGTAGTGTTGAAGTATGGCCCCGTTTCTCGGTCAGTTCCTGTTGAAGATCTAGTTGAGTTTGTGGAAACGGGAGAGGAATCCCCGATTATTCGATTTATTCTGGATGTTTCCAATGCCGATCCAGAGCAGATACGCGAGTTATTAACCTATAACATAGGGGTTAATGTATTATTCGTGGATCGGGTATTTTACTCCTTACCCGGAGAGTATGTACTCTTTGAATTAGGCTTTTTATTTAGTACCCGGTCAGGAAAAGCCAATATTCAAGCCTTGCGCTCTGCAATTACCCTATCTGCCAGTGATGATGGCCAGATTTCTCTGTTAGAGTTCTTGCAAAACTATCCCACGGAAGGTCTCTATGTGGATGGACAGCGAGTGCAACGAGTGGCCAATGATGCGATCGCTTTTGTGGAGCGCATTGGGGTAAGGTTAGAGTTACCGATCGCCATTGTCAAAGATTTTCTCAGTAGCGTTGTCTGCGACTGCGAAGAATTCGAGAGTCCCTGAACCATCATTATTAGACTTCTTGCAGAAAGTGAGGGAATAGGGAATAGGGGTAAGAATGCAGGATTACTCCATTGCCATTTATTTTCTGCACAATTATGCAAGAGGTCTATTCATTATTTCGGCTTGGGATGAAACACCCGGTTTCTTAAAACAGAAGCTGGGTTTCTGGTAGATTCATTGAGTCTGGACAAGATAATGGATATCACGCGAAGGCAGTTGATCAAAACACTGACTTTTGTCGGTGGACTAGGAACCGTTTTGACAATGCAAGGATGCAAAAGTAATCGGCCTACGTTTGACTTTGATGTTGTGACGGTTAATGCCACTCCCCGACTTCTACAAGAAGTCTAATTTTGTGCCTCAAAGTCATCTTCTCGCAATTTTGCTGTTCCATCAGCTTGTAAGACCCAAAGTTCCTTATGAATAACACCACTAGCTTTATTCATTTTCCATTGGGAAGTTAGTATTGCACTGGTTTCATCAACGATGTCGATTTTGGGTTCGACATATTCCACATCAGAAAACCCATCTTCAATGAGCTTTTGCCAAAATTGTTGGATTTCTTCGCGACCTGTAAATGTACCAAATGGTCTGGCATACATCACTGCTGTTTCCTCATATTCATTAGCACAGCCTGCGGCCTTCCCTGAATTAAACGATGATTGCCACCGTTTACTTGCTTCATTGACTATTTTAAGGAGATTTTCTTCATCCATATCCTATTCCCTCACTCTTAGTTAATTTGCTACCATATAACGGTCAGTTCAGTTTTGTACGACCGATTCATTCTCTTGAGTATCACAGATTTTATTTCCTGTCAATAATTTTCAGAAGCCCTAATCAGCGATACCCAGGTATTGTGTTACTAGACCTCTGGCATAGGTCAGCAGAAAATGAATAGTAATGCAGTAATCATATATTCTTATAATTATTACCTCTTGCCTTGTGCCTTGTGCCTGACTTCTGCAAGAAGTCTCGTGACTCCCCTTGACCAGTAAGTTACAGTGTTAACTTGTTTCCCTTAAATTACCCATTACCCATGACATTAAGCTTGTGCATTATTGTTAAAAATGAAGAGCAGAATCTTCCCGCTTGTCTGAAAAGTGTGAAAGATGTGGTCGATCAAATGGTGGTGTTGGATACCGGATCGAGCGATCGCACGGTGGACATTGCCAAGCAATGGGGGGCACAGGTTGAATACTTTGAATGGTGCAATGATTTTGCGATCGCCCGTAATGAGTCCCTCAAATATGCACAGGGAGACTGGATTTTAGTCTTAGATGCTGATGAACACTTGAATCCCAGCGCAATTAACCCCCTAAAACAGGCCATAACCTCTGAAGAGCATTTAGTCATTAACCTAATTCGTCATGAAATTGGAGCCACTCAATCTCCCTATTCTCTGGTTTCTCGTCTGTTTCGCAATCATCCCCAAGTGCAATTTACCCGCCCCTATCATGCGATTGTGGATGATTCCGTCGAAGCACTGTTAAAAACAGAACCCCATTGGAAAATTGGAAATTTACCCACGATCGCGATCGATCATTATGGCTATCAACCGAGTATTATCGCCGCTCAAAATAAGGCAGAGCGGGCAAAACTCGCCATGGAAGCCTATTTAAACGAACACCCGCGTGACCCCTACACTTGCAGCAAATTAGGCGCACTCTACAGCCAAATGGGAGAGGTAAAACGGGGAATTGAAGTATTGAAAAGTGCCCTTTCTCAGGAAACCACCAATTTAGTCCGCTTTGAACTCTATTATCATTTGGCACTAGCCTACACTCGCCTGGAAAATATTCCCAAAGCTATCAAGTATTATCAACAGGCGATCGCCCTAGATATTTTCCCCCCCTTAAAACTGGGTGCTTATAATAACTTGGGAAACTTGCTCCAGGCTCAAGGAAACCTGGGAAATGCCCTATTAATGTACCAGAAAACCGTAGAAATCGATCCCACGTTTGCGAAGGGTTATTTTAACCGAGGGATGGCATTTAAGACTTTAGGAAAACTTGACAGTGCGATCGCTGCTTATCGCAAAGCCATACAATATAATCCCCAATATGCCCAAGCTTATCAAAACTTAGGAGTGGCCTATCTCAAAGGAGGCAATGTTCCCGAAAGCTTAAAAGCATTTAAAGAAGCGATCGCCCTTTACAAAGGCATCAATCCCTCACAAGGCGAGAGACTTCGCCAAGAACTCTCTGCTATGGGATTTCCTGAACTGTAATCGTGCGATCCGAACCCTAAATAGTTCTGAATCCTTTTTTGGACTCACAATTATTAAGACATAATAAACAATCCCCATTCTGGCCATGAGTTGCCCTCGACCATGTTAGATCGCCGTCAGTTTCTCCACTTAACCCGTTTGTTTTCTACATCAATCGGTATGTCGATCGCCGTTTCTAGTTGCGATCGCATCTTTCATCCCCAAGCATCCCAACCATCAGACAATGATCGGGTTAAAATTGGTTATATTCCCATTACGGATGCTTCCCCATTACTGGCTGCCTACGACAAAGGCTTTTATCGTTCCGAAGGTCTCGAAGTCTCCCCTCCCCAACAGTATTACTCTTGGGATGCCATCTCTCAAGCCTTCATCAACCGAGAGGTGAACGTTGTTCACTTATTAATGCCCACAACAGTGTGGATACGCTACGGTCTCAACGTTCCCGGAAAAGTCGTTGCTTGGAACCATACGAACGGTTCGGCGATTACCGTCTTGCCCAACATCGATCGCCCAAGTCAGTTAGGCGGGCAAACCATTGCCATTCCCTCTTGGTACTCTATCCACAATATTGTCCTGCAACTTCTCTTGCGCCAATATGGTTTAGAACCCATCGTGCAACCGACAGATATAAACTTGCAATCCAACCAAGTACAGTTGGCAGTATTATCCCCTCTAGATATGCTTTCTGCCCTCTCTAAGGGTGATATTTCTGGGTATATTATTGCCGAACCCTATAACTTGGCGGCGGAGACAACAGGAGCTGGCAAGCTCTTACGCCTTACTGGAGATATTTGGAAAGATCATGCCTGCTGTGTGGTTTTTATGCATGAAGATGACATTCGCGATCGCCCTGAATGGACACAAAAAGTGGTTAATGCTATTGTGAGGTCACAACAATGGTCTCGGTCAAATCGTTTAGAACTGGCGCATCTTCTTTCTCTCGACGGAAGTAAATATATGCCCTATCCTGCATCCGTTCTAGAACGAGTTTTGACCTCCTACGATAGCGATTACTACACTCGCACAGGAGCGATGATTCATCCAGAGTGGCGATCGCAGCGTATCGATTTTCAACCTTATCCCTTTCCATCGTATACGCGATCGTTGGTCGAGCAGCTCAAAAAAACATTGATTCAAGATAACATTTCTTTTCTAGAACAATTGTCTGCTGATTTTGTTGTCGAAGATCTCGTCGATGATTCTTTCGTTAAGCAAGCCTTAATGAAAGTAGGCGGACCACAAGTCTTTGGTCTATCTTTAGATTTATCTCGTACTGAAGAAGTCCATATTTAAATAGCAACCCATAATGGATAGGTTTAGGTTACTGAAAAATTACATTCAGTCAAAATTCAGTTCTATATGGCGAACTATTGCTATTGAGCATTTGCTTCGTTACAGCTTGATTGCATTAGTAACCCTCAATTTAGTCATTGTTGGAGTAATTGCCATCGAATTGACTCGACAAACTCAGGAACAACGAATTAGCGAGCTACAAGAAGAACGCTCCCTATCTCTAGCCAATAAAGTCAGAAGTCGATTAGACGATTTACAAAAAGAATTAAGCTATCTGCAAAAAATACGCAGTTTAACCGAGATCGATCCAACCATTCAACATCGTCTCTTGGAAGGGTTGACACGGCAAAATGATGCCTATGAAATGATCGCTATTATTAATGAAAATGGTAATGTATTAACCGCAATTGCACCCTATTCATCAGCTGATCCGATCGATCTTGTCCGATCTTCGATCGCCAATCAGCAAATGACTACAGCAATACAAGAACAAACGCTATATTCTCAGCACATTACATTTGATGAAGACTTGCGTGTTCCTGTCATGACCTTAGTGCTTCCCTTGCAAAATCTTCATGGACAACCTCAAGGCATTTTATTTGCAACGATTAATCTCAATTTTCTGAATTTTATTCTTGCACAAGTCCAGATTGGACAAACGGGTTATGTTTATATTCTGGACGAATACAATCGAGTAATAGTCGAAAAGCTGACAGCAGAGGACGCTTACAAAGAAATAAATTTAGCTCCTCTCAATAACCTGTCCTTAATTACAACATTAAATACCCAAATAGCCGGTTCTGTTAATATTTATCAAGGGTTGCGTAACCTCCCCGTATTTGGAAGTAGTGCTTTTATTTATGGTGTAAATTGGCGTGTGATTGTTGAATTACCCACCTCGGAAGTCTATGCTCCGCTGCGTCGTTTAGTCATAGTGATCTTGCTGGTACTCGTTCTGGCCATCTTCATTTCTACTTTGTTAAGCATTAAAATTGCTCAAATTCTCGTCTCTCCTCTAGAAATACTAACTCAGGCAGCTAATGAGATTAGTAATGGAAACTTTTCTACTCGATTAACTGTCAAGCAAGATAATGAATGGGGAGTCTTGGCAAATGCTTTTAATTCAATGAATGATGAGATCCAGTCCTCTTTCCAAAAAATGGAAGTTAAAAATGCAGAA
Source organism: Roseofilum reptotaenium CS-1145 (assembly GCF_028330985.1). Lineage (NCBI taxonomy): Bacteria > Bacillati > Cyanobacteriota > Cyanophyceae > Desertifilales > Desertifilaceae > Roseofilum > Roseofilum reptotaenium. The sequence goes on from NZ_JAQMUE010000019.1 coordinate 28,462, forward strand.
CTTTCGGATACATTATCCAAACTGCAAAATACTCAAATACAACTTGTTCACAATGAGAAAATGTCCAGTCTTGGCCAATTAGTGGCTGGGATTGCCCATGAGATCAACAATCCTATTAATTTTATTTATGGAAATCTGATTTATACAGAGAGCTATGCAGAAAACTTGCTAGATGCAATTGAAACTTATGAATCTGTTTATCCAGATCCCGATAGAAAAATTGCAGAGAAACTAGAAGAGATTGATATTGATTTTATCAAGAAAGATTTTCCTAAACTCCTAAAGTCTATTAAAATGGGGTCTAATCGTGTCCGTGATATTGTTGATTCCCTCCGCAATTTTTCCCGTCTTGATGAAGCAAATATGAAGGAGTCTAATATTCATGAAGGAATTGATAATACCCTGGTTATTCTACAAAATCAGACAAAAGATAATGGCGATCAAAAAGCCATTGAAATTATCAAGATTTATGAGGATTTACCCTTGATTGAATGTTATCCTGCACAGCTCAATCAAGTCTTTATGAATCTCCTGAATAATGCGATTGATGCTCTAGAACCATTCCGTCATTCAGGAACTGATCGATTGCCTCAAATTTCGATTTCTACATCCCAGGAAGAACGGGGAAATATTGTCATTCGTATTGCTGATAATGGTTCTGGGATTCCTGATGAGATAAAACAACGGATTTTTGACCCGTTTTTTACAACTAAACCGATTGGGCAAGGCACGGGATTGGGGTTATCCATCAGCTATCAAATTATTACCCAAACCCATAACGGAACGCTCAAATGCGATTCAAATGTAGGTGAAGGCACAGAATTTAAAATTATTATACCCGATCGCATCGTACAGGTGGGTGAGAACATAGGCTAAGAAATCAACATGAATAGGGACTACGGCCAAGGATAGAACTCAGAGTTAACGCTATATGATACCCTTATTCCTACAGCGGATTGAGGAATAAGCGGATGTTCAAACGCCTAGCGATCGCCACTCTGATGGCATTAACGTTTATGTTGACCAGTTGTGTTGGAGCCACCAGTGGACTGCAACAGTATGTCAATGCTACCAAAGGATACGAATTTTTATACCCCAATGGTTGGGTTCCCGTGAAAGTCAGTGGGGGGCCGGATGTCGTCTTCCACGACTTAGTGGAGAGAACAGAAAATTTATCGGTCATTATTAACCCAGTGGAGGGAGACCAAGGGTTAAGCGATTTAGGAACACCGACAGAAGTGGGATATGAACTCTCAAAAACGGCGATCGCTCCTGAAAGAACAGGACGCAGTGCAGAACTGGTGAATGCCGGTTCTAAGACTCTTGGCGATCAGCTCTATTACTTATTAGAATACGAAGTCAATACCCCCGATCAACCCATGCGCCATAATCTCACCAGTGTGGCGGTGAGTCGCGGAAAATTGCTCACGTTTAGTTTATCAACGACCGAAAAACGTTGGCAAAAACTCCATACTCTCTTTGAACAAGTCGTTCAATCATTTAACGTTTATTAACCATGACCATTCCTCCCTTGGTCTTAGCTTCTGCGTCCCCAGCTCGGTTGCGCTTACTCCAACAAGCGGGAATTTTTCCCCAAGTGCATCCGAGCCATTTTGATGAGTCCCAAGTGCAAAGCTCAGACCCAGAAATCTTAGTAAAAGCCTTAGCCCAACGCAAGGCAGAAACGATCGCCCCAGAGTATGAAAAAGGCGATCGTTTGCCCCTGATTTTAGGCTGTGATTCTGTCTTAGCCATCAACAATCAAATCTATGGTAAACCGGCGAGTGCAGCCGAAGCGATGACTCGCTGGCAGGAAATGCGCGGTCAACAAGGATCTTTATATACGGGCTATGCTCTGTTAGACTTGCAGCAAAAAAACTCTGTAATTACCGCAGAAGTGACCACAGTTCACTTTGCTTGGGTGAGCGATCGCGCTTTAAGAGCCTATATTGCCACCAAAGAACCCCTTAACTGTGCCGGAGCATTCGCCATTGAAGGTAAAGGGGGTTTATTTGTCGAGCGTATAGAAGGCTGTCATATGAACGTCATTGGCCTGAGCTTACCTTGCTTGCGATCGATGGTCGATCAATTGGGCTACGACATCACCCAATGGTGGGAACCATCAACCCATTAAACCTGTAATCCTCTAAGCTTGCTACACTAAAAAAAAGAACCAGCAATCGACAATACTCGGCAAACGTTGGGAATCAATATGGCGAATGAACAAGCCTCCAATAAATTAGTCCAGTTTCCCAAAACTGTGACCTGGGAAACCGACCTGGCGCGTCTATGTGGAGAAGACGAGTTATTTCGCGATCGCTATCAACTCTATAAACTCCTGGGAAGAGGTGGCTTTGGAGTCACTTTTTTGGCCAAAGATTTAAGTGCAACCCAACAGCCTTGGTGTGTGATTAAACAACTTTGTCCTAAAGTAAAACACCCTAAAGGACTCGAACGGGCCCGTCGTTGCTTTCGCCGAGAAGCCAGAATTCTCAGCCAGTTAGGTAACCATCCCCAAATTCCACAAATGTTCGATTATTTTGAGGAAAATGGAGAGTTTTATCTCGTTCAAGAATATATTCAAGGGCGAACTCTCTCCCGTGAGATCCGACATCGAGGGCAATATTCTGAAGCCTTAGTGAAATCTTTTTTGCTGGAAATTTTACCCCTATTGAAGTTTATTCATGAGCAAGGAGTAGTCCATCGTGATATTAAACCCCCTAATATTATTCGCCGACACAGTAGAATGGAATCCTCCCCAGGAGAGTTAGTTTTAATCGATTTTGGAGCCGTCAAAGAGTTAATCCGAGAAACCGAATCGAATCATACAATAACGGCTACTGCTTCTACTGCTTTTGTGGGAACTTTTGGCTTTTCTCCCCCCGAACAGTTAGCCTTACGCCCCACCTACGCCAGCGATCTTTATGCCCTAGGAATTACTTGTGTTTATATGCTGACCGGGAACTTTTCCGCTGATGACGAACTGCCCCATTTTCGTTCTAAACAATGGTGGCGTAATCAGGTAGAAGTTAGCGATCTTTTGGCTGATGTTGTTGATAAAATGTTGGCGGTGGATCTCAAGGAGCGATATAGTTCAGCCCAAGAGGTTCTTACCGCTATTGATCTAGCCCCCCATCTAGAAAGTTTAAATGAGTGTCTCACCCATCAAGCCCAACCTGAAGAACCGGAATCTGAGGAATATGCATCTCCAGCCCAGCGCCGCGCTCAAGAAATTCGAGCGCGTATGGAACGTTTGCAAAAACGGCAAAAGTTGGGGAATCACCATTTCCCCAAGCATTGGTAGCTTAAAATTCTGCACAACTTTTTCTTGATTATCCCAAACAATTGTTGCTAAATGTATAGACAATAGTGTTTCACTGCCATAAATTGTTTGGCTCTTTCCGCAACTTCTTCCACTGTCCAAAAAATAGCTTGCATGAGGATTTACCCTGTTCTTTCTTCTTTAAGTTGGTCATATCAACTATAGCGCTACACGCTAGTGGGAGTTGACTGATAAAACTGAAAATCCCCTGGTAAAAGCGACCAGGGGATCTTAGAGGTTAAGATAGGGGCAAGTGATTAAATCTCTTGCATCAGGGGTCAGAAAATGAATCGCAATAGACTCATCGTCTATTCTGATGACGATTGCCTATTGCCCGACTTCTGCAAGAAGTCTATTGAAATCCTAACGAGCAAAACCCACCGTTATAGAGTTCGTTGCGTTCGCGTTCTAATTGGGAAACTAGGGTACGATCGCCTTTATCTTGGGCTACTTGCAAGCGGTGTTCCAGACTTTTGAGGATATTCTGACAATGGGCCGCAGCCAGTTCAATGGTCAATTCTGATTGAGCGGACTGGAGCTGATGGGTTGGGCGTTGTAAACCTGGATAGGTGGGTTCGTCACATTGGTGGGTTTTATACTCGATCCCACGGTATCTTAAATCCATCGGCGATTGAGGGACAGGGAGGTGTCTGGGGTAGCGATTCACCCGATAGGTACGACCCCGATATTTGGCAATCAAATCTTCTTCTTGTATGTCGATCGGTAGGGGTTTACGGTTGTATTCTATACCGCGATAAAAGAGTTTCATGAGTCTTTCCTTTTCTTAGTTTTGAAAGCGTTTTTTTATTTCTGTATCTATCCTGACATTTCAGGATGAAGTTTGGGTGTGATTTAAATTAAGATTAAGTTAAAAATTATAAAGTTAATCTAAAGTCTTTGGAGATGAGTGAAAATCGGGACAACAACAACCAAAAACAAAGACTTTTAGAAGTTATCTGTTCTGGCTGTTGTTTATTTTCTACTGCAATCGGAGCTAAGATTCTTTAGCTTCTAAGGCTTCGACCCGACTTTTTAAGGTTTGATTGGTTTTCTTCAACTGCTCGATTTCTTGCCGTAAGGTGTCCATCGCGCTATTCGAGCCGATCGCCTTCTGCACTTTTTGCACGGTTTCTTCTGCTCGACGCTGGACCCGGCCATCTGCGGTTGAAGAGGCGATCGCCTGTAAAATCCCCATCGCTTTTGCTGTTTTCATCCCTCCCAAAGCCTGGATCACTGCCATTTGGGTTAAGAAAAACGATTCAGCCGATAGAGCATCCAACCGTGCTAACACTTCTTCTACTTGAGCTTCATCTTGACCGGAGGATGCCACACCTAAAGCACGAATGGCACTTAAACGTAGAGGTTGGGGAATACCGAGGTGGGTATACTCTAGAATCACCTCTAAAGCTGCTTTAGAGCGATTCATTTGGCTTAATCCGGCGATCGCCCCACTGCGAACTACCTCATTCCAACCCGCTTTCGTTTCCAAAACTGTCTTGAGCAGTTTAATCACCTTACGGGGTTTAGGCATCTCTTGATCCTTGACAGCGGCGATCGCCCCCAAAGCCTTAGCCACAGAAGCTTCCACCTGATAAGACGGATCGCCATTAACCAAAACCGACTTCAGCACCTTATAACTCGCCTTAGTTTTGATCGTCCCTAACGCTTCAATAACTGCCTTACGGACTCTAGCATCCCCATCTTGCAAACCCACTAACAGAGCCTCAAATACCTGATCCAGGCGAATTTTACCCAAACCTCTGGCTATTTCCACTCGCACTCCCCAAAAGGCTTCCGTTTTTAATGCTTCAGCTAAAGCCTGAACCACGGGTAAGGTTCCTTTCTTCACTAAAGCATTAATGGCATAAATGCGAGCAATGGGATCGGGATCGTAAGCCAACTGAGCCTTTAACTCAACCACAGGATAGTCCAAAACCACCGTTTTCAAATAGCGATTCCCCACATCAAAACTGATAAACTTAGGCTTCTCATCTAAGGGGAAATAAAAACTCTCTTCCACTTGATGAATTCTCACCGTATGGGAGTTAACCACAATTTCAGGTGCTTCACCGTCCTGTTCTGAAGGACTGACATAGCCAAAACCGATAGGGATTGTCAAATCAAAGAGAGATTTTTTATCTTCTTTAGCTTGGGTTTGGACTACCGTTACCTTCGCCAGCTTATGATCTGTATCCCAACTGTAGCTGACCTTAAAATCGGGATGTCCCCCACGATAGACATATTGATCGAATAAAAACAGGAGATTGCGCCCTGTAGCTTCTTCAATGGCTCGCAGTACATCCACCGTTTCTACCGTACTATGGGCATGATTGCGAACAAAGGTTTGTATTGCCTTGAAAAATAAATCATCGCCCAATTCTGCCCGCATCATATGGTAGACACAGGCTCCTTTTTCGTACAAATGGCGATCGTAGAGTTCTATCGGCTCCCGATAGACATGGGTGACCATGGGGCGACGATAGCGGGTTTTATCTTCTTGTAAATAGCTTCGTGCTTCTCTGAGGTAATAATAGGCAGCATCCTCTGCTCCATATTCCTGTTCTGTCCACAGCACTTCACAATAGGAAGCCATCCCTTCTTTAATCCAAGCGTGAGACCAATGTTTAATCACCACTAAGTCCCCAAACCATTGGTGGGCAAGTTCATGAGCGACTAAACTTTCAGTAAAGGGATGATCGAGTAGAGATCGTTTATCCAGTAGACAGCGATCCGTTAAGAGCGTTGTTGAGGTATTTTCCATGCCGCCAAAGATAAAATCAGCGACACAAACTTGGGCATATTTGGGATAGGGATAGGGATAATCAAAGATGTTACTAAAGAAGTCGATCATACGTGGCGTTTTGCCCATACTTCTCTGGGCATCATTTTTACGGTCTTTTTCCACATAGTAAAGGACGGGTGTGTTTTGCCACTTGTCTTTGATTTCTACAAATTCGCCTATTGCTAAAGTCATCAAATAGGTCGGATGAATTTCTTTTTGAAACCAATGATAAATTTTAGTGTTGCCTTCAGTTTTTGTATCGATCAGTTCCCCATTGGAGATCGCCATATATTTAGCCGGGACTTGAACTCGAATTTCTGAAGTGGAAAGTTGTCCGGGGTAGTCTAGACAAGGGAACCAGTAACGGGAGTCTTCATCTTCGCCTTGAGTCCAAACTTGGGTGGGTTTGCCAGGATAATCAGTATCAGGATGAATGAAATAGAGTCCTCTTTGGGGATGATCGACTTGATAGACAATGTTAATTTCTAGAGTTTGTTCCGCTTGAGTTGGGAGATCTAGGTGGATGTGGAGTTTTTGTCCATCGTAGTCAAAGGATTGGGATTTGTGGTTGATTTTGACCTTCTCGATGATTAAGTCTACTGCGTCTAGGGAGAGGGTTTCAATACCCGTGCGAATGGGTTTGAGATGGAGAGTACAGGAACCGCTATATCGAGCGTGAGGAATGTCTAAGACTAAATCTAAAAAAATATGTTCGACTTGTCCGGGGCGATCGGGGGTATAGTGAGGATAGGAACCGGGAAGTTGAAAGGATTTGCGTTTGGGTTTTTCGGTATCGAGGAAGGATTTTAAGAGTTCAGACATGCACTTAGAGTTGAGATTAGGAGCAATCTTTTAGTTTAATACAGTTTTTAGGGTTTGGAACACGAAACTGGGAACAACTAATCTAAGATGCCGGTTAATATTTCTAGCAAAAGAGTTAATTCTTCTGGTACAAGATAGCGCTTGGGGTCTTGTTGAATGCAGCGCTGTTGGCGATCGAATGTCCCAAATCGCCAGTCTTCACCGGTCGTGACGATGCCGTATAAAATGGGGGTATCCGATTGAGTCCAGCGATCGAGGGCGAGGAGTTGAACTGCCAGTTGGGTAAAGCCACGCACGAGATCGGATTGTTTGGCTTCAATGACTATGAGGTTATGACTGGCAATATAGTAATCTAGGGTTCCCCGCAGATATTCATTGACAGCGATCGCATATTCGACATGGATACGCAGATCGGCAAGGTCGGCGACTTCAAACAAAATGGGGCTAATTAGAGCTTCTCGACGGGCAGTTTCATTGATCAATTCGATGCGTTTGCGGTTGCGCTCTAGTTGATAGAGCAAGGGTTCAATGGAAGTTGTTAAGGCTCTGTGAGGTAAATTGAGGGGCGATCGCACAAGATGACAATCAAATTCAGCTAGAATATCTTCCAGAGTAAAACTGAATTCAAAATATTGGCTGAAAGTATACGATTCTCCTGGCTTAAAAATACGTGAGGAAGCCATAAGTTAGAGTTTAAGAAAGACAATAGATAACAGATAAAAAACGAAAATATCCCACTGTTCTTTTAGCTGGACAAGTGGGATATTTTTTCTTTCTAGAGATATCGACTTATCGCAAGAAACTACTCACTAACCACAACGTAAAGAAAGCAACTACAGCCGCGAATTGATCGCTGTTAACTTGACTGACGTTGGCTAACCCCGCTCCTAAAAGGCTACCGAGCAATAACCCAGCGATCAGTCCCCCAACGGTAAGTAAGACCGATCGCCCAAACTTATTTTCCTTGCGGTTCAAGAAATAAATGCTGGCCACCACCCCCGCTAAAAGTGTAACCTGGAGAGGAGACTGACTACCCTGGGTGGGGGGCAGGAGGGCGACACAACTCATTAGCACTAAATAAACACCCATAGGCAAGAGAATATCTGCTTGACTGGGAGTATCCAGATAGGATTGTAACCAGTTGGGCATGGAATTCCCAGGAGTTGGGGGGGGCTTCGGTTGAGTCACCGTTGCTTTTTCCGGAAACCGGATGCGATCTGGAACTTTGAGTTTTCCCTGTTGCCGCAGTCGTAGACGATCCATGAGAACGGCATCATAGGCCGTCTCAATAGCTTCTACTTGTCGGCGATCGCCACTGTGTTGATCCGTGAGGCTCTGACGGGCCTGTTGAATTTCCTCAAACGAGGCATTTTCGTTTAACCCCAAGGTTTCATAAGGACTTTTGTCACTCATCTTCTTTTTAATTCCCTCACAATCATTCAGCCCTCCGATCGAGGAACCGTAGGAGTATAGACTTCCAGCATACATAGCTTATACAAGCTTGGTTGCTCAACTCAATGGTTGACCCGTTTTCTAGCGCTTGCCAAATTAGCCTAAACTTTTTTCGCCATTTTATTTAGTGTCACTTTAACATAATTCTTAATAGAGTTGGCTACCCAAGCAATCACCACCGATAATAGATAATCTAAGCTCCTCAATGACAGATCGCCCCATCTTTTTGAGCAAGGAATGATCTGCCAGTGGGCTTAGGCTGCCGTTATTCTAACGGAAAACCTGTATCACAGAGCCACCATGGCCAGATACACTTGAGGACGAAACTGCCAGTCTTGGGTCTGTTTGTCAACTCGCAAGCATATATCACAAGGTTATTCATATGGCTTCAGCCAAGATTCTTGTCGTAGATGATGATCCTGCAATTCGTAATCTAGTCTTTCGCTATTTGGGCAAACATGGCTATGAACTTGAAAATGCTCCTGACGGAAAAACCGGCATGACTAAGTTCAAGCAGTTTCGCCCCGATTTGGTAATTTTAGATGTTAATTTACCGGACGCGCTAGGTTACAATCTTTGCCAGGAAATGCAAACTTTAACGGATGTTTTTGTGTTGATGCTTACGAGCCGCACGGATACATCAGATAAAATTATTGGCTTTGAAAAGGGAGCCGATGATTATCTCACTAAGCCTTTTAGTGTCGAAGAACTCAAATATCGCGTAGAAGCTCTACTGAAGCGCCAGCGCACTGTGACCACTCCTGAGCGTCAACTGATTACCCATGGTCAGTTGTCTATTGATCCCGAACGTCGGGAAGTGATGTTCCAAGGGGAACCCGTGGTGCTAACGGCATTAGAGTTTGATTTGCTGCATGTTCTAGCCAGCAACCCGACCAAGGTGCTGCGACGTTCAGAGTTAATCAGCCAAGTATGGGATTATGAACACCAGGGCGATCAGCGGGTTGTTGATGTGCATATTGGCCAAATTCGGAAGAAGTTAGAAGCAGATGGGGGACATCGGTTTATTAAAACGGTGCGGGGTGTGGGTTATAAATTTGCACCTCCCGATACTGTATAGGATGAAACCAATTCTGGATTGCCCTATCCTTCTGCGGATACGGAGGGGTTGAGATGGGACGTGCATCTACCCAGTGTTTGGAATAAGCGCCTGACTTTTTCTAGGTCTTTGTCTCCTGGTTGGCGCTCAACTCCACTGGACAAATCGATACCTTGGGGAGAGAGCTGCTGTAAAGCTCTGTGAATATTGTCAGGAGTCAATCCTCCCGCTAGGAACCAGGGTAAGGGAGGAGTAAAGCTCTTTAAGTCTTCCCAATTGAGGGTTTGACCTGTTCCGCCAAGTTGGTGGGGGTGATAGGCATCTAAGAGTAGGGTATCGACACAGGTTTGATAGGTGGGAATTTGATTTAAGGTTTCCGGAGTGCGGACTCGAAAGGCTTTGATTAGTTCGATCTGGGGTAGATGTTGGCGCAGGGTTTGGCAAAATGAGGGGTCTTCATCACCATGGAGTTGAATTCCAGTCAGATGGCCTAGGGTGACGGTGTGGGAGATTTGCTCTAGGGTAGCGTTGACAAATACGCCGATGCGATCGATAGATGGGGGCAGTTGGGTACAGATCTGTTGGATCTGTTGGGGTTCAATGTAACGGGGAGAGCTGGACACACAGATGAATCCTAGGGCTGTAGCTCCTAAATCGGCGATCGCCACCGCTTGGTCAACTTGGGTAATGCCACAAATTTTAACGCGCATATTTGCTCCGGATTCTGGAAATTTTGTATCAAAATTTTAATAAACTTTAAGGAATGACACAAAAATAAAGTTTTGTCACCCGGCTTCTTATAATAGTGAGGACTTTTTACCGGGATTAAGGAGCGAAAGACCTATGACCTCAGAATGGTCTCTCAATATTGGACTGATCATGATTGCTTGCAATATTCTAGCGATCGCCATTGGCAAATTCACCATTCAACAAAAAGGTGTTGGCCCCGGCCTGCCTGCTGGCCCCTTCTTCGGTGGCATGGGAATGGCTGAATTACTGGCGACCACCAGCTTAGGTCATCTCCTAGGTGCTGGCGTAATCCTAGGACTCAGTGGTACTGGAGCGATTTAATCTCCCACACAGTTTGGAAAACTTGGGGAGTATGGGAGTCCGGGGAGCATCGTTTTCCTGATTTTCCCTCTCCCCAACTCAATTAGCCCTTACTAACCTGTAGCACTCTAATTGCTGTCCACTCTTGTTCAGATAAAGGTTGTACCTGAATTTCCATCTTAAAGGTTTCACAGGCTGCTTGAGTCAACGTATCGACTAAGTGAGAAAAACTCAGAGCAGCTAAACTCGGTGGAGATTCTGGCAGTCGCTCAGAAAAGACCTGATGCCATAATTGGCGATCGGGATTCAGACGCATAGAGCCATGTTGGAGAACTGTGGAACCCTGCCAAACCTGAGCGCTACCAATCAGCTTATAGCCAGAATCTAAGACTAAATCTGCTCCCGTCGCTGTGGCAAAACAATTGGGAACTTGGGCATAGCCTCGCCCAGCAGAACCATAGTGTAACTCGAAATCGAGCGATCGCCACCCTCGAATCAGAAACTCACAAATCTGCTCGTAAGCTGCCATTCGATGAGCAAACCGTCCAGAATACACCACAGCATAAGTTAAATCTCCTTGATGGAGAACCCCTCGCCCCCCCGTTGGTCGCCTCACCAACTCTACGGGTTTTCCTTGCCATTGCAAACCTTGCCAAGACTCGGGCCAGCGTTTTTGGTGATACCCCAAAGAAATTGCCATCGGCTGCCAGGTATAAAATCGCAAGCTAGGCGGCTGATTGCCCTGTTGATGCTGTTTCCAGAGCCAGCGATCGATCGCCATTTGCGATCGGCCCGACTCCTCAATTAAGGGAATAAACCGCCACTGTGCAACCAAAACTACTGTCCAAATTCAGCAATCAGAGCGTCATCATTATCATCAGCAATATTGGCTACTAACGTAATGGCTCGCGCAATTTCCCCTGGGGACAATTCCGCCACCGTGCGCGTCGCGACCACCACCACCCGGTTATCCACAATGGCAAAATGGGCCTCAAAGGTTTTTAGCCAATTCATTTCCAATAACTTACGCATCAATCGTGCTTCCTCTTTAGCCGGTAGCGATAGCACATAAGACCAGACCGTTAAGCTATCATCATCCGTTTGACCCGTCAGTTGCACATAGACCTCAACCGAGCCATATTGGAATTTCCATAAGTACCCTTCCTGAGAATCATAGCCCGCTTGCACCGTCTGACCTTCAGCAATCATCGTGCTGATGACTCCTTCAATCTCATTAATATAACTGGGAGTCACAGGTTCTAGCTCTTGGGTCATCGTGTTTTCTACCACTGGATTACTCATAATCGTCTTTCTCCATCACCAATCACCAATCACCAATCATACAGGAATCTTATGGGTCAGAGGCTCCCATGTTTATCCATTATTACAAATCCTGAGGATTTAGAGATATTCAATGAATTAAGATCTCGGAGGTGCAGAAAAACTCTAAACGCTATAGAGCTTGGGTTGACTGCAAATTATTTTGCTCTCTCCACTAACCGGATATCTGGATTTTTCTATATATCCTTTTCTAAGGCCTCCCAATCTATAGCGCTTCGCGCTAGGCTTGCTTTGCAATAGGCTTGCTTTGCAATAGCTTGTATCGCTTAGGTTCTAAGGCTTCAAGCTGTACCTCATAGAAGAGAGAAACGCTATAGTTTTCGATATATAGTTGTTTTAATTAAGGAGGGGACATGGTTGTAGGGGCAGCCGTTCGCCCCTACATATACCCTGGCTTTAGATAGATCTTGGTGTGTCAATCTTAATTAAAATGACTATATAAGCGCTTCGCGCGGTAATGGGTAATAGGTAATGGGAAAACCATTTTCACACTATAACGCCCATTCTTCAGGCTTTTCAGGGGAAGGCACTCTCAAGGAAAACTCCGATCGCTGTACCTCATAACAGTGAAAACCACTGTAAGTTTTTCAATATTTCACTTAACGTTGATGTTTACGTGTGTGCCTTCGCTCTATAGCTCTTCCATCAATGCTTTGACTCGATCGATTCCCTCTCGATCGCCAGCCACCTGATAGAGTTGTAGGGCGCGTTCTAATACCGAAAGGGCTTCCTGTTTGCGATCGCGCTCTTTGAGTGCCAACGCCAGCTTATAATAGCCTTCTGGATCTTGGGGCGCTAGTTGCACCACTTGACGGTAGGTGGCGATCGCCAAGAGGACATCATTCTGTCTCATGAGAATATCACCCATGGATCGATGGGCATCCACCAAATTCCGATCTAAGGATACTGCCCGTTGATAGGCTTGATAGGCTTCTGGCCAATTTTCAAAGCTCTCTTGGATTTTACCAATGGTCATATAAATTACTGGATTCCGGGAATCGAGTTGAGCGGCTTTATCCAAGGCTTGCCGTCCTAAATCCACATTACCGCGAGCTAACCAAGCACTGGCTAATTTCACCTGAATGCTACCGGAACGGGGATTCAGTTGTTCGGCTTGTCTGAGGTGTTGAATAGATTGATCCAGTTGTCCCTGTTTGAGGTACATTGCTCCAAGTAACTCATGGGCTTGAAAATTTCGAGGATCGGCACTGAGAACCTGTTCATAGGTTCTTTTAGCTGAGATAAAATCGTTTTGTCGCCACTGCACCACTCCCAAACCCAAATAAGCCTCCAAATTGTTCCGATCTAACTGAATGGCTTGTTGATAGGCAATTTGGGCCGCCGCATTATCACCAATCTTGGCTAAACTATGGCCGAGGGCATAGAAAAAGTCTCCATTCTGGCGATCGTAAACCACTGCCTGACGATAGGCTTGGGCTGCTTGAGCAAAATTTCCTTGAATAGCTTGCAGATAACCAATACCAGAATAGAGGCGAGCATTTTGGGGGTCTAATCTGAGGGCTTGTTGATAAACTTGAATGGCTCTAGGATAATTTCTCGCTTCGACGAACTGATTTCCTTGCTCCAACAGAGTATCAAGTTGGGCATCAGTGGGCGATCGCTGGGCAATCCATTCTACCCCTTCAGAGGCTTGAACGGCCAAGGGCGCAACCCCCTGAAAACCTCCCCAAACCAATAGAGTTGCCAAGAATAAGCTGGAGTTGTGCATGGTTAATGATCGACAGAGCGTGTGTGAGGGATTTGTAATGAAAATTTACACTTTCTTTAGGATTCCGGCAAGGGGGAATAGGGGGACGCGGGGACGCGGGGAATGGGAGACACGGAGATATGCAGATAAGGAAGATACTCAATGACTCCCGACTCCCGACTCACAAATCCCGACTTAATTCTTCAAGATCCTAGTTTGAAGGCTTCGACGAACAGACTATACACTAAGCCAATTTTCAATCCATTAATTACATCTCGCCAGAGGTTATCTTGACTCCAAAGCTTAGAGCCATAAATGAGGCGATTGAGGACTTCTATCCCCATCACCAAAATGGCTGCTACCAGGATATCCTGTTCTGCCCGTTGACCAGCGATGGTAGACAAGGCTGTACCCAGGAAAAAACCGAATAAAAAACTGATAGTCAACAAGGACAAGCGCCGCCAAGGATTGCGTAATACCCTAGCAGTCTCTCGACTCAAAACGTTGACGAGTTCATTCAGACGAGTATTCTGCGTAACCCTATCCTCCCGATCGAGTGCAGTGCTAAAATTAAGGGTAAACCATTCACTCCATTTTTACCAAATTGTGACTATCTCTGTAGAATTTATTGAAGGAATGTCAGAAGAAATTAGTGGCATTAGTCTGCGAAAACGCCCGAATTCTGATACCAAAATTGTGGTTTTAAGCTTTGAGAGGCTGGTTGCAGCAGAAGGATTTAAGAGTTTTGGCAATAAGGTGGAGCATCTGTGGCTCAAGGATGAAGAAGGAACGATCCAGGTGAGTCCCAATGGTATGAAATTTATTTTTGTCGATGATGATGAGCTATCTAATGCAGAGTGTACGTTTGAGGTGCATTCTCAAGATCAGTTTGACCGGGTAATGCGTTTTTTCCATCGCTATGCTGATGCCTATGGTTTTGAGTTTCAAGGCAATAGGCAATAGCTTTAAGATTCTTCTGGAGGGGGATCGAGGGGTAACAGACCACTCTGTTGGATAAGTTTGGGCCAAATGAGGATAAAGTAGCCCATCCAAGCGAATATGGGTAGGGAGAAGAGGAGGGAAAACCACCAACGATGGAGAATAATCCAACTCAGGGCGATCGCCGCGACTCCAGTTAAAATGATAGACCAGGGTTGACACCACCAGGGCTTATATTGCCAAACATTCACGGGTTTTGAGGGAAGGGATTCAGACATGGGTAAAAAGTTAAGGCTCTCAGCTAGTTGTCAAGGGGGAGGCAATAGGCAATAGGCAATAGGGAAAATCCAGTTTTCCCCTTGGCTTGAAAAGTCCATAAGGGGAACATCGGGTGCGATCAAGATTTTATTCTATTGGAAATATTTCTAAACACAAGGGAAAACTATGGCAAAATCGAAATCCAAAGATCGGACGTTAGCGATTGATATTGGTGGTAGTGGGATTAAGGCAATGGTCTTGGATCGCAAAGGCCGTCCTTTGGGCGATCGCGTACGAGTGCAGACTCCCCAACCCGCTACACCCGAGGCACTCTTGAGGGCGATCGCCGATTTAGCCGAACAAGCCGGAGCTTGCGATCAGGTTTCCGTTGGCTTTCCCGGAGTCGTGCGCCATGGTATCGTTTCTACTGCCGTTAACCTTCATCCCAATTGGGTGGAATTTGACCTAGCCTCAACGCTCTCGGAATCGTTGGGTCAACCGGTACGAGTGGCCAATGATGCCGATATTCAAGGGTTTGGAGCGATTTCTGGTCAAGGGGTGGAACTGGTAATTACCCTGGGAACCGGCTTTGGAACGGCCTTATTTGTAGATGGAAAACTGGTTCCGAATCTGGAAGGTGGTCATCATCCTTTCCGTAAAAAACAAACCTATGAGCAACAATTGGGACGTGCTGCACTGGAGAAAGTCGGGACGAAAAAATGGAATAAACGGTTGAAAAAGGCGATTTGCAAACTTCAACATCTATTCAACGCCGATCGTATCTATTTAGGAGGTGGAGAAGCGAAAAAGGTAGACTGTGAACTTCCTAAAAATGTCTCCATTGTTCCGAACATCAATGGACTTTTAGGCGGAATTGCGCTCTGGAATTTATAGCACTTTGTGCTAGGGAATAGGGAATAGGATTATGGTACATGGCTTTAGGGATTCAGTATTGTACTCCATAACATCGCAAAGCCCTGTATCTATTTTTCTGTCAGTTTCAATCCCTCATAGGGATTTAAGAGCGTTTCAACTGGTTCGCTCGGTTCGCCTTCGCTGTATTCTTTGTCTGTTTCAATCCCTCATAGGGATTTAAGAGCGTTTCAACTTGAGGAAGTGGGCGCACTTGCCATTTTGACACGTTTCAATCCCTCATAGGGATTTAAGAGCGTTTCAACCGGTAGGGCGCGATCAAGGCATCAAGGTTTCTAAATTGTTTCAATCCCTCATAGGGATTTAAGAGCGTTTCAACGTGCGATCGCTCCATAGAGCGATGGGAAATGATCGCTTTTTGGTTTCAATCCCTCATAGGGATTTAAGAGCGTTTCAACGATTATCGCAGAAGACTAAAAAACAATTTAGGGCAAGTTTCAATCCCTCATAGGGATTTAAGAGCGTTTCAACGCCACATATTCGGCATCTTCTGTTGACAATTCTTCGTTTCAATCCCTCATAGGGATTTAAGAGCGTTTCAACAACTCCCCACGGCATCCATCCCCCAAAAGCGCTTGGTTTCAATCCCTCATAGGGATTTAAGAGCGTTTCAACTTTCCATTCCATAAGTGCGACCTGTAAAGCTACACGTTTCAATCCCTCATAGGGATTTAAGAGCGTTTCAACTTGGATGTCGTTACTGAGTTCGATTAATCCGTCTGTTTCAATCCCTCATAGGGATTTAAGAGCGTTTCAACACTCGAAACCATCCCCAGCGACTCCACCTCGTTCCCAGAGTTTCAATCCCTCATAGGGATTTAAGAGCGTTTCAACTCGCAGGGGGAAGTAAGCTATCCCCCATTTTTGTGGTTTCAATCCCTCATAGGGATTTAAGAGCGTTTCAACAAAGCTTGAAACCCTTATCCAGAGAGAATTATAGCCAGTTTCAATCCCTCATAGGGATTTAAGAGCGTTTCAACCCCTTGGCGATGAAAATGATTTCTATCGGCCAGTGCGGTTTCAATCCCTCATAGGGATTTAAGAGCGTTTCAACATTGGGCTCTTCAATGTTTCCCGATCGTATTTTGTTATGCGTTTCAATCCCTCATAGGGATTTAAGAGCGTTTCAACACCGGGGTCTGGTTTTCCCCAATAGGCGAGGAAGAGGTTTCAATCCCTCATAGGGATTTAAGAGCGTTTCAACAAGATTTCGCTAGGCGTGGGGATATCTTGATGACAAGTTTCAATCCCTCATAGGGATTTAAGAGCGTTTCAACATGATTTTGATTATAGCGAATGGAATCCTCTTCTTAACCCAGGTTTCAATCCCTCATAGGGATTTAAGAGCGTTTCAACTTAGAATCGTCAGTCCTGATGTTGTGGTGATTAGTTTCAATCCCTCATAGGGATTTAAGAGCGTTTCAACATTATGGCAACCTTGGGCAAGCCTAATTGCTCAAGGTTTCAATCCCTCATAGGGATTTAAGAGCGTTTCAACCAGGGCGATTTTCTTACGGATGTAGTAGGTTCTGCCGTTTCAATCCCTCATAGGGATTTAAGAGCGTTTCAACTCTACCATTATTTTAGCGATCGCCACCAGATCCACTGTTTCAATCCCTCATAGGGATTTAAGAGCGTTTCAACTTTGCATAGCACGAGCCGTTGCCGTTTCTAGTTTTTCAGTTTCAATCCCTCATAGGGATTTAAGAGCGTTTCAACTTCACCCACTCCAATATGTCTTTCTGGTAATTACTTGTTTCAATCCCTCATAGGGATTTAAGAGCGTTTCAACGACCACTATAGGCGGCTGCGGTGAGGGCTTGGGTTTCAATCCCTCATAGGGATTTAAGAGCGTTTCAACTCCAGCAGTTGATGGGCATTGTAGTGTTCTAGTCGGAGGAGGTTTCAATCCCTCATAGGGATTTAAGAGCGTTTCAACTTATCGGATTTTGGGCGGTTGTCATCCTGATTCTTATTGCGTTTCAATCCCTCATAGGGATTTAAGAGCGTTTCAACGTAACTCAGGCATTGGTGACTGGCGAATCTTTTGGTTTCAATCCCTCATAGGGATTTAAGAGCGTTTCAACTGCTGGCTTTTGAGATGCTTGCTGTATTGACTTTTCAAGGTACATTTCCGACGCACAGGTAGTATCATAGCAAATCGGCTCCCAACAAACAAGCCCAAATCGCTGAAACCTTTGCTCTGTAAGGGCCGACGCTGGTTGTTGGACTCCAAAGCTTGGAACTCAGACGAGATAAGTCATACAGCCATTTCAGCGTTAGAGGCATTTTCCACACCCCCCTAGCGTCGGAATTCGAGAGGGGGATGGGGAGATCATCAATTATCGATTCTCGATGTTCTGATAATAACTAGAAATAATGGCAACGGCGAACCACCAGAGAGTGTTGACTTGGGGACGATACCAAACCGTATCGACTGCACCATGGGCCATCATACCGATCGCGATCGCCAATGCTCCCATTAACCACCATGCCTCAGTGGAAGCCCTATCCCGCAATCGTTCCAGGTGTTTCCATCCCTGATGGAAGGTGACGGCTAAAAACCACAGGAATACGCTTAAGCCAATTAAACCCGTTTCTACCGCCGTTTCCAGTAAGACGGAATAGGCACTAAGGGCAGAATATTTCGGAGTCATAAACAGGGGATAGATTTTATTAAAAGCACTATTCCCCGGCCCAATACCGATAATGGGATACGCTTCGATCATCCGCACAGCGCCCATCCAGACGTTAATGCGGAAATTATTACTGCTATCACTACGACCGGCAAAAATACTGGAAACGCGATCGCGCACGGGAGGCACAAACAGGACTGCTATGGCAAACAAAGCGACTAAAACCCCAAATGTCAAGGGAAGAGCAAACTTTTGCCAAAACGGAGATAACCTAGCGCTCCACCAATAAACCGCCAATAAACCGAAGGCAGTCAGGGCGACCACAAAGCCAATCCACCCTCCCCGACTATAGGTCAACACTAAGCAGGCAGAATTAACCGCGAACGTCACGATCGCCAACATTTTAGGAAAAATGCCATTCCAGATCCAAACCGCCGCCAAGCCCCAAATAACCGCCGGTAAGAGATAACCGGCTAGGAGGTTAGGATTGCCCAAATAGCTATAGACGCGGGTAACATCGGCAGAAGCTGAACTGGGGTCAACCCAAGTGGCTAGCGATCGCGCCCCAAAGAAGTATTGGCGAATGCCATAAACCGCTACGGGCAAACTGGTCAATAAATAGATAGTAATTAGACTAGAGCGAATCCTCGGATTACGGGCGAGTCGAGCAGTAAAAGCAAAAAATAGCAGATACAAACCCAGTTTAATCAAGCCACTGAGGGCAGCCATTTTTACTGGAGATAGGGCTGTCGAGATCAGAGAAATCACCCCAAACAGGAAGATCGTTCCATGGATAGGAGTTGCTAAGGGTTGGCTTTCCTGACGGGGATCGTCGGAGAGAGTGAGTAAAATCCAGAATCCACTACAGGCGAGCAACAGGACACCAATTAAAGTAGTGGAGACAAAGGGACTAAACCCTAGAAGCAAGGCCACGAGGGTAGCACCGATCCAGTCAGCATAGGTCATCAGAGCGCTACCAGAACGCCAAGTTCTCAGCGATCCGACAATTCGATGCAGTAGCGATCCTTCCAGCCAAGGATCGAGGGCAAAGTTAGATAAGAGTAGAGTTTCCCACACAGCGATTTTTAGGGAATAGGGAATAGGTAATCGATAATAGCAAGAGTCTAGCAGGGTGGGCAATGCTCACCAACCCCTAATATCAAATACTTAGATGTTTGCTACAGATGATTGACACGGGGACGCTCCAGACACTCCAGACACGGGGATTGATGTGTAGCGTTGTTTTTGGGATTTGATATAATTTTACTAACTAGGGTGTAGTGCTCTAAAACTGATGTTAGATTTAATCTAATCTTTAGTTTATTGAATTACGATTATTAAATAATATTCTGATGTCTAACACGATCGCCATTCATCCTAGCATTCACATCGATTGCGATCGCCTGCGGAAACTGTGCCAGCACTGGCAAATTATCGAGCTTGCCCTCTTCGGTTCCGTTCTGCGTGAGGATTTCCGCCCCGATAGCGACATTGACTTACTCATTACTTGGGATGCACAAAGCCATTGGACATTACTCGATTTTGCCCAAATGCATGAAGACTTTGCTCTACTTCTAGATCGCCCAGTTGATCTCGTCAGTAAACGCGCCATTGAAAGTAGCAACAACCCACTACGCCGCAAGGAAATTTTGAACACTGCTCAACTCATTTATCAAAAATGATCACCGATCGCGATCGCCAGTCTCTAGTTGATATCATTAACTCCATCACCCTTGCGGGTGAATATTTGCAGCACAAGAGCCAAGCTGATTTTGAGCAAGACCCAATTCTGCAAGATGCCATCATTCGCCGAATTGAAATTGTTGGAGAAGCTGCTGCCCGCTTATCTGAAACTGCACGTAACGAAATGCAAGCTGTTTCCTGGAAACAGATCATTGGAATGCGGAATATTATGATTCATCAATACGATCGCGTTGATCTGCAACTTGTCTGGGATACGGTCACTCAAGCTTTTCCTAGACTTATCCAAAGTCTTCAACCCTACCTCTAAATTTAATCCACTTAGATGGGTAGACCCCCTACCAGAGTCTCTAGTTCATCTTGCAGAATGGGTTAAGTTACAGCGCGAGCGCTCTAAAACTTCAGATACGGCAATTGGGCGGCGGTGGTACGAATGGAGTCTACTCCTTGCAGGAGTTGGCCGCAACTGTCCCATGTACCAGAGGTAAACATTTGTTGCGCTCCAGCACTGAGGTGAACGGGGCTGGTGTTGCCTTCCCACGCCACGGTTAGGTTATTGAGATCTAGGGTAAGCTGCATTGAGGGATTAGCGGCGATCGCCGTTTGCAGAGCCTTAATTTGCTCGCTCGAAGCCGTCACACAAGGCAGTCCAATGGCGACACAATTACCAAAGAAAATTTCGGCAAAACTTTCACCGATAATGGCTTGAATCCCCCAACGGGCGATCGCCTGGGGAGCGTGTTCGCGACTGGAACCACAGCCAAAATTACCATTCACGACTAGGATTTTCGCCTGTTGATACTGGGGTTGATCGAAGGGATGTTTGCCCTGCATTTGGGCACGGTCATCCTGAAAAACAACTTCTCCTAAGCCATCGAACCTGACACAGCGGAGAAAACGAGCCGGAATAATGCGATCGGTGTCAATATCATCACCGATTGAGGGAATTCCTGGGCCAGAAATTAGTTGAATTTGACTCATAGTTATAGAGAGGGGATAGGGAATAGGAAATAGGTAAGAGGGAAAAGAATATTAATGTTCTTTTGCACTGCCATAGTAAGACGTTACCTGGCTGGCGATCAATAGACCTCTTACCTATGTAGGGAAAAATAATAACCCAACAGATATAAGGAACCCGACAGCACAATTAACCCGGAAGAGTCCATAACTGCTGCATCTAAAGCATCTTGGAGATCTCGATAGGCAGCACAAGCGCTCAGATTCGGTTGTAGGGTTTGGGCGAGTTCAAGTAGTGCTTCAGGGGAAGCGCAATTGCTATCGGGAACGGGGACAGTAAAGAGGCGATCGCCGGGACGCAGCAGAATTTGAAAAATTTCTTGATGAGATTTAGTCGAGATCATTCCCATCACCCAATGAATGGGGATCGTCTCTAGGCTATCGAGATAGTGGCGCAAAACCAGCGCCGACTCTGGATTATGGGCCCCATCGATCAGAATACGCTGTTGTTTCCAGCTACTCCATTCTAGGCGGCCGGGCCATCGGGTATGGGCAATTCCCTGTTGGATCGCTTGAGGAGAAATCTGCCAGTCTGAAGGGGGTAGAGTTTGGATTGTGGCGATCGCCACAGCAGAATTTTGCAGTTGATGCGCTCCTACTAAGGGCAGTTGATACTCCAGATCCCCAAATCTAGCTTTTCCTCCCCCCAAATCTTCGGCTGCTGGAGGATAAAGAGCTGGGCAATTTAACTCTTGAATTCGTTGCTTAATCACCGTTTGTGCTTCTGGCTGGAGAGCGCCAATAATCGCCGGACAGTGGGGTTTGAGGATGCCCGCCTTTTCCCGGGCAATATCCCCTAGGGTAGGCCCCAACACTTGCCAATGATCCCAACCAATAGAAACAATAATCGAAGCTAAAGGGCGATCGCACACATTCGTGGCATCTAGACGACCCCCTAATCCCACTTCCATGACCGCCACATCGCAACCCTTTTCAGCAAAATAGAGCCATGCAGCAGCCGTAAACACTTCAAACTGAGTGGGCGAATCTTCAGGATTGACTTGTTCTAAAACCGAAACCAAAATGTTATAGAGGTCTTCTGAGGCAATATTCTGACCATTAATACAAATTCGTTCTGTCCAATCTTGTAAATGGGGGGATGTATAGCGTCCCACTCGATAGCCGGCTGCCTGTAAAATCGACGAGATATAAGCACAAACTGACCCCTTGCCATTGGTTCCCGCCACATGGATGACTCGAACCCGATCCTGGGGATTCCCCAAACGAGCCAAGAGTTGCTTAATGCGATCCAATCCTAGATGAATCGCTGGATGTTGATGAGAGGGCAACAAATCGGCGATCGCCTGCCCCCATTGAGAAACCTTATTCTTCAAGTTGCAATCTCAAATTCACTGTTCCAGAAGGTCTAACATCACCGGGAGAGCGAAATAATCCTAGGCCTTCACCTACGATACTCTCTCGATACATGACATCCACCTTTTCATTAAGTCTCAATTGGGGAATTCCTTGAGATCTTCCCCGGGTCGATAACCGCGGATCGACCCGGTTTTCTAGGTCTGTATACAAACCCGGAAAATCTTGAGTGCTGCGACTCTCCACCGTTTGCAAAGAATCCCCTTTCAGAGTCACCGCCTCATCTTGGGACAGAGCGGGGGCAGTGAATAAGGAAACCACTCCACCCAAAGTCATCAGTGGTATAACCAGCCAGAACCCTATGGCGCTACGTTGTGCTAGGGAATCGGGCATATTGAGGGGGTGTACCTGCATTTTAGGATTCACAACTGTACTCCATAACTGTAAAGTCTTCATCTGTCACACTGAGGGATTCAGTCTAAAAATACCCATACTTACTATTATGGTGCGCTATGGAAAGCCTGAGCAAGCGATCATTTATAAAGTTTTAATCTCCCAACTGCCTATTGCTAGCCCTAAAGCTGGACAGCCGTTAATTCTCCCTGATTTAAATGCCAACAGCGATCGGCTAAACTCACTAATTCATCGGGATCGTGGGTGACAATCATCAAGGTCCAATGGGACTTAATTTTAGCTAACAATTGCACCAATTGCCGACGCATCGACCAATCTAAACCGGCGGTTGGCTCATCTAACATTAAAATACTCGGTTGACGGATTAATTGTACCGCTAAAGCTAAACGACGCTGTTGCCCTCCACTCAAAGCATGGGGAGAGGTTTGCAACGACAGGTGTTCTAAACCCACTTCCATCAGGGCTTCCTTAACCCGATCTAAATCCAACTCTGGATGACCTAAACGCAACTCTTCCAGAATCGTACTGCCGCAAAAATGGCGTTCGGGAAACTGAAACACTAATCCGGCCAATTGTTGCATATCCTCAGCAATTAATATTTGCTCACGCCAGCGAATTTCTCCGGCTGTCGGATAAACTAAACCTGATAAAATTTCCATCAGGGTACTTTTTCCAGAGCCACTAGGGCCAATAATTAATCCCAGTTCTTGGGGGCCGAGTTCTAAATTAATGGCTTTGAGAACTGGGTGGGGAATAGCTGGAGGATGATAGCTTAAGTTGTTTAGATAGAGCATGGGGAGATGGGGGGATAGGGGGATGGGAACTTTTAATTCAAGATATATCATCCTATCGAGTATACTATCGGACTAGAGAGCGACTGACTCCTGTTGAGTTAAACTGCCATGAAAAACCAGCGTAACCTATTTAAATTTTGCTCCAGCTTGGCGATCGCCAGCTTACTGCACTTGAGTGTATTCACGCCTTCCCTACAAGCGGGCGATCCCTTCCGCGAACAAAATCCCCATGCTATTGGTGACCATACGGAAGCTGCATTTAAGGCCCTTTTTATTGGCGGAGATTATCCCCAAGCGCAACAGTATCTACAACAGGCAAAACAAAAGGAAGCCAACGATCCTATGCTTTATGCAATGATGGCTTCTCTAGCGTATATTGAACAAGACTGGGAGAAATTTGAAGAATATGCTCCCCAAACGGGTAAAGTGGCCAAGGCTTTAGTCAATGAGAACCCGTTGCGGGGCAATTTATACATAGCAGTGGGTCATTTTATGGAAGGGGGTTATGCCTTAGCTAAAGATGGGCCAGTCAGGGGCGCAACCCAAGCATTAAGGGAGTTACAAGAAGCACTAAAGTTTATTAACAAAGCGGAAAAAATCCGGTCGGACGATCCAGAGTTGAATTTAATTAAGGGATATATGGACTTGATGTTAGCCGTGAATTTACCCTTTGCCGATCCACAACAGGCGATCGCCCGTTTAGAAAATCTAGCTCGTCCCCAGTATCTCACCTATCGCGGCATTGCTATGGCTTATCGCGATTTAGGCAATTACAATAAGGCTCTTGAATATGTAAATTTAGCCTTATCTGAGACCCCCAATCATCCCGAAGTTCATTACCTCAAAGCACAGATTCTCAAACAACTCGAACAATGGCAAGCCGCCCAAGGCTTTTTTAATCAGGCCTTAGCTCGGCCGCAAATTTTACCCAAATATTTAGTCGCCCAAATCTTTTTTGAATCTTGTCAAAATCAGCGTAAAATTGATCAGAAACCGCGCAATTGTGATGCTCTGCGCGACCCCATTAAAGAAGGCAATCAAACCTGGGGGCCGGAACGTTTACCCTCTTTAGATTAGCGCTACGCGCTAGTGATGGGTAATAGGTAATGGGTCAGAACGTTCTGTATTCATATTATTCATCATGAAACACAAAAGTCGGGAACCAGAAAGAGAACAGGGAAGCAAACGGTATCGTATTCAACGTCTGCGTCGTTTAAGTCAACTGCTCGATAATGCTCTACCTATTCCCGGCTTAAATTACCGCGTGGGAATCGATCCAATTATTGGCTTAATTCCTGGAGGTGGAGATATGGTGAGTGGGATCTTATCTGCTTATATTGTCCTGGAAGCCACGCGGTTTGGATTACCGAAAGAAACCCTAGGACGCATGGTAATTAATGTCCTTATTGATACCCTAACCGGAATTGTTCCCATTTTAGGTGATATTTTCGATCTCACCTGGAAAGCGAATGCCATGAATGTGGAATTGCTGGAAGAACATTTACAAGCCCCTAAATCCAGCGAAGCAGCCGATCGCGGCTTTATCATTGTCATGATTCTGAGTTTAGCCCTGATTGTCGTTGGCGTTACCAGTTTTGGCCTGTTCCTGCTTTGGGGATTAACTGCTTTAATGAATTCTTTGTTTTAAGTCTAGCGATCAATCTCAATTGCCTGTCAAAGTCCTATAATACTTCTTCTGATAAAGACATGATTTTATGTTTTGCTCTTTCTAATATCAACTCTCGATTCAGCATGAGTTCATATTCATTCCCTTCCAATCCTAATACATAACACCAACATTTTTCCGTTCCCCAAATCGTGTTTTTCTTGAGGTCTATAACGCTTGCTCTAAAACGGGGATAGCGATGAATTAACTCTAATTCCAACTCTCGGTGTTTAACGGCATTATAAACCTGATTTGAAGTCGAAGCGGTTAAATTAATCCATCTATTGGCTAGAGTAAATTGATATCCCCAAGCCAGATATGACAATTTATTTCTTTGTTTTTGAGCTGTCCCCTCTGGCATTAATTCCAGTAATTCATCAGGTTTAAGATGAATTAAACTAATATCAACATCACTGACTCCGCGTACATCAGAAGGAACACCACTAGCCAACTTTAGCCCAGAAATAGGAAGCATTTCTTGAACTAAAATAAATGTCTCTTCAATAGATAACATCCGATCTCCTTTGATTTCTTATCTTGCCCACTTTCTCAATGAAATTGCTATATTTTAATCAAACTTGTCAGAAATGGGATCAGTTTCCAGGATTAAGCCGACAGGGTTGTGAAATCAAACGTTAAGGCAAGCAGCGATTGTTGCCATTACTGACTCGGACAAATTCGATAAGTGATAACCCCCTTCCAAGCCAAACAGGATTTTCGAGGTAAGTTGTAAACAAGCTCCGGTAAATGTACCATAATCATCCGGAACTAAATTCATCCCTGCTAATGGATCATCTCTTGTGGCATCATAACCGGCACTGACAATTAACAAATCCGGTTTGAACTGCTGTAAAAATGGAATTGCTTGGCTTTCAAAGGCTGGCCAATATTCCGCTATTCCCGATCCAGAGGGTAAAGGAATATTTAAAACATTGTCATACTCTCCACGCTCTGTTGCTCTACCGGTTCCAGGATAAAAGGGAAACTGATGGAGAGAACAATAGGCAATTTGGGGATGGCTTTGGACGATCGCCTGAGTACCATTGCCATGATGGACATCCCAATCTAGAATAGCAACTCGCTCGACTCCCGGTTGAGCTAAAGCATAGTGAGCAGCGATCGCCGCATTAGAGAACAAACAAAACCCCATTCCCCGCTGTGCTTCCGCATGATGTCCTGGAGGACGCGCCAATACAAACGCTGGAGTCCCTGTTGCCAAAACCCTCTCTACACCATCGATCCAGCCATTCACTGCCAAGAGCGCTATATCATAGCTCTGGGCAGAAACCGGGGTATCGCCATCGAGTAACCCACCTCCTCCTTCCGCAATTTCCCGTACCCGTTGAATATGTTCAGCCGTATGCACTTCCTCTATCCAGGGTAAAACGGGACGCACTTCTACTGGGGTCGGTGTTTGCCAATCGAGAGATTCAGCCCATAAACTAGATTGGAGAAGATTTGCGATCGCCTGAAGACGCTCCGCTCTCTCCGGATGCCGTCCCGTATCATGGAGCAAAAATTCCTCAGCATAAATAATCGGAAATACCATATGAGCGCCCCATCTCTGATCCGCTTAATTTGCCCTCTATTTTATAGCCCTATGGTATTAAAATAAAAACCAACCCCCTTCTGGGGAATCACGGGATTTGCTCTACCCGCCATGACTTTCCCAAGCCAAAAGAACACGACCTCTGCTAATCATGCTTTCCATACCCTCCGCTCTACCACAAATCACCAACGAAATCGAACGTCATCCCGAAGCGCTTCGGATGAAGAAAATGTTAGTGTGCGCCTGGCAAGATATCTGGGAAAACGATGCCAAACGCTTACGAGCCATAGTTTTACCCGATCTACTCAAATCAGTCATTAAGAAATATCCCACCTTAGAAGATCTCAGAGAAGCGCTCGAGCGGATTGCCAATACCCTCAACAAAAGACAAGAATATCAGGCGATCGCCCACAACATCGTCCTTATTTTAAGCAAAGTCTATCCCGATACTGAGGAAGCCACCCAAGTCTATGCTGCACCCCCAACCCATATTACCCTGGCCTCTAATCAACCCCTGCCCCGTTCTATCTCTGTGGTTGACCCTCCCGTAAACACTCAAATTCGCACCGGTTATGACCCTTTCAATCTGCGGTTAGAACTGATGCGATACACCAATCCTCTCAGGGCTAAAATGGTCTTATTTTCAGCCTTACACCAAAAATCCCGTTTAGAAGAACAGGATTGGGTGAATCTAAAAGCCGAAAACCTAGATGGCCTACTTTACGGCATCTATGAACAATGTGAAACCTTAGCAAAATTAGGAGAGTGTCTTTGTGCTACAGCCAATAATGCCGAAGATGAACCGAGTGAATGTAATCAAGCAGCCGGAGCTATTATCCAATGTATGGGGCGGTTTTATCAAGATTGGGAACCCGGAATGGAAGATGTCATATATCAGGCAAAAGCTTACCGTAATCCGAGTGAGTTAACCGGTATAATTGTTCAAAATTCCTCAGACTCTAACGCTACTGGTCAAGAACCTGAATCGACTCGTCGTATATCGAATTCCCAATAGCAAGATTGTTTTGTATTGGACAACTATCTATCAAAAGTGATGAAGAGGGAATATGAATGCTCAAGAACTGATTCAACGCTATGAAGCTGGAGAACAAAAATTTGCCGGTGCAAAGCTCAATCGAGTCAATTTGAGAGGAGCAGATTTGATTGGCATTTACTTGTATCAAGCAGATTTGCAAGGGGCCAATTTAATGTTTGCTTATCTCAATCGAGCTAACTTGAATCGGGCCAATTTAATGGGGACTCAATTGGGAGGTGCGAATTTAACCCAAGCGAGTATGACTTCAGCGAAGTTACATGATGCCGATTTACACGGGACTACCCTGCATAAGGCAGATCTGCGGATGACGGATTTGACCTTGGCAAATTTAGTCGATGCTAATTTAGTGGAAGTCGATTTACGAGGGGCAGATTTAAGTGGCGCTAATTTAACGGGGGCTTGTTTGAGGGGAGCGAATTTACGGGAAGAGCGCCGCGCCTATATGTCTTTTTTACGGGGAACTACCTTGCATCGGGCGGATTTACGAGGGGTGAATTTGTCGGGGGCCGATTTGTCTAAGGTGGATCTTAGTGAAGCGAATTTAACTGAGGCGACGTTGCGAGAGGCGGATTTAACAGGGGCGAATTTGCAAGGAGCGAATTTGCAGGGAGCCTTTTTGACAGAAGCCATGCTGAGTCAGGCCAATTTACGCTATGCCAATTTGACCGATGCGAAGATGGAACGGGTGAATTTGATTGATGCGGATTTAATGCGGGTGAATTTGCAGGGCGCTCTGTTAGCCGATGCGAAGATGAATCGAGTCAATCTGGATGAGTCGGATTTAACCATGGCGCGTTTGAATCGGGCAGATTTGAGTCGAGTAACGTTCCGCAATGCGATTTTGAAGAAAGCAGAATTTATTGATGCTTATTTGGGACGAGCAGATTTGAGTGGGGCAAGTTTAGCTGAGGCAAATTTGTTTAATGCGGAGTTGAGTAGCGCCAATTTGATGGGGGCAACCTTGCGGGGAGCAACGTTGCCAGATGGTTCAATTAAGCGTTAACTACCAGAACCGGTTGAATTGAATTGACCAGAGTTGGCGATAGATGGGACAATCGAAAAGGCTTATCGCGGCACTGTTCCCTCTTACCCCTTGCTGTCTTTTACTAAACATGGGCAGAACCTGGATTTACAATGAAGTGTTACTCCCTGGTCAGAGGGAACCATTAGGTGTATTACAGACGTTAATTGAGTCTAGGCTCTTTTCTGAATACGGTGTGTATCAGAGTGAGCAAGAGATCCGTTTTGCTGGCAATCGGGCGATCGCCGTTTCTGTGGATCTCCAGCAAGTCACACTCCAGGGGCTGATTGGAGATCGCTATTTTCCGGTTGACGATCCGTTTAAGCAAGTAGAAAAGGCATTCGGGTCGATTCCTCTAGAACAATGGACAGCCTACGGTTACATTAGTTTTGATTTAGTTCGGTATTATTATCCTTATCATAAGGCGATCGCTGGACCCCTACTGTATTTTTTTGTACCTGTGACGGAAGTGATTATTCGGCCCCATCAGATTCTGTTGCGTACTTTAGACTCTCCAGAACTCCTCTGTAATCTGCTACGGGATTCAGGAGATTTAAGGCCTCAGCATTGGACAACACCTGAATGGGTATTTACGGATCGAGATCATTATCAAACTCAGGTAGAGGCTTTGCAAGGCGCAATTCATCAGGGAGAGTTACATAAGGCAATTCTCTCTCGCTCTGTGAAACTTAAGGGCAATTTAGATATTTTAGGAACCTATATCCTGGGAAATCAACAGAATCAGGCCCTTCGTTCCTATGGTTTGCACCTTCCTGGCGTAAGGACGGTGGGGTTTAGCCCAGAAATTTTAATGCAATTATCCCACAATCCCTTAAAAGGACAAAACTTAATGACCAATCCCGTCGCAGGAACTCGTCCGAGGGGAGAGACTCCAGAAGCGGACGAACGGCTCAAACGCGAATTATTTGCCGATGCGAAAGAGGTGAAAGAACATGCCCTTTCGATTTGGTTAGTTCAGGATGAAATGCAGAAGATCTGTACACCAGGAACGGTGCAAGTGGTTGATTTTATGCAAGTGAAGCAATACCGATGGGTACAGCACTTATCCTCCCAAGTTCAAGGTCAATTGTGTGCCAATCAATCCCTCTGGGATGCTCTGAGAGTATTGTTTCCGGGAGTTACGGTTTCAGGAATTGATAAGGAGGTGGCGATCGCCTGGATCGATCGCTTAGAGACGGAACCACGGGGCATTTATGCAGGAGCGATCGGCTGGATTAACTCTCAAGAAGAGGCGGATTTAGCCATTCCCATTCGGTCAGCCTATCAATATGGAGAATGGATTTATCTCAATGCGGGCGCAGGGATTATGGCCGAATCCGTTGCCCAAAATGAGTATATTGAATCGGTGAATAAAATGAATACCATGTTAACCAATTTAGTTTTGGAATAATCAAGGCTTCAAGGTTAAAATAGATGCCAATTAGATACGATCGAACCTCCTATGACTGCTGTTATTTCCGAACATATTGAAATCACCCCTGGAATATGTGGGGGTAGACCTCGTATTCTGGGCCGTCGGATTCGAGTTCAAGATATTGTCATTTGGCATGAATATATGGGAATGTCTCCAGATGAAATTACTTCACGCTATCCAACGCTTACTTTGTCTGATATTTACGCTGCCTTGGCTTATTATCATGACCATTTCTCAGAAATTAAGCAACATATTCGTGAGGATGAAGAGTTGGTTAAGCAGATGCAAGCCGAGATTCCTTCCAAGATGCCCAATCCCCGCTTGATATAAGATATGGAAGAATCAATTAAGTTTCATTTGGATGAAAACGTAGATGGCGCGATCGCTGAGGGATTGAGACGACGTGGACTTGATGTAACCGTAACGGCTCAAGTTGGGCTTTTGGGCGCTTCTGATGAAGAGCAAGTTGCTTTTGCTTTAGTACAGTCTCGTGTCGTCTTTACTCATGATGCCGATTTTCTTCGGCTTCATCGTCGAGGTGTAGAACATGCTGGAATTGTTTATTGTCAGCAAGGAAAACGCTCAATAGGAGAAATGATCTTGTCTCTTGTACAAATCTCACAATTCCAAACTCTAGAATCTATGTATAGGCATATTGAGTTTATTTAAGGCGATCGCCCCATTCTCCCATCTCCCTATTTTTAGCCGCGTTACCCACCTTGCAGGGTCAATTAAATCTAGCGATTCGGAAGTCAAAGTACATGGCTCTGGAGCGCTTGCCTTAATGCAATTGTAGCACGTAGGGTGGGTATTTACCCACCCTACCGTGAAATCAGAACCGATAGAGTTACAAATCGTCGGTAACTGCACCTCTGCTACTCGAGGCCACTAACTTGGCATACTTGGCTAACACACCTCTGGTATAAGCCGGTTCCTTGGGTTTCCATTGGGCGCGACGTTGGGCTAACTCTTCATCGGAAACCTGGAGTTCTAAACGGCGCTCTGGTGCGTCAATAATGATAGTATCGCCTTCTTGAACCAAGGCGATCGCGCCACCGACGGCTGCTTCGGGAGCCACATGACCGACGACCATGCCATAGGTTCCACCAGAAAAGCGACCATCCGTAATTAAACCCACAGAATCGCCCAATCCTGCACCGATAATCGCTGAGGTGGGAGCTAACATTTCCCGCATTCCGGGGCCACCTTTGGGGCCTTCATAGCGCACCACAATCACATCAGAAGGCTTAATTTTACCGGCGAGGATGGCAGCTAAACAGTCTTCCTCAGATTCAAACACCCGTGCTGGCCCCGTGATTTTGGGGTTTTTTACGCCAGAAATCTTGGCCACGCCGCCCTCAGTGGCTAAATTGCCCCGCAAAACGACTAAATGACCAGTGGTATACATAGGGTTATTCCAGGGACGGATTACATCTTGGTCTTCCCTGGGAGTTGAAGGGACATCGGCAAGAATTTCGGCGATAGTTTGACCGCTGACGGTGAGGCAATCCCCATGAAGTACGCCATGGTCGAGTAGAATCTTCATCACTTGAGGAATACCACCGGCTTGATGGAGATTGACGGTAACGTACCGACCCGAGGGTTTTAAATCGCAGATCACGGGGACTTTGGCGCGGATCGTTTCAAAGTCATCCAGAGTTAACTCTACACCGGCTGCATGGGCGATCGCCAATAAATGCAAGACCGCATTCGTCGATCCTCCCACAGCCATGACGACGGCGATCGCATTCTCAAACGCCTTCCGGGTTAAAATTTGGCGAGGTAAGATGCGCTTACGAATGGCATCCACCAACACCTTAGCCGACTCTGCTGTGCTATCAGCTTTTTCTTCATCTTCAGCCGCCATCGTCGAAGAATAGGGTAAACTCATGCCCATGGCTTCAAAGGCCGAAGACATCGTATTCGCCGTAAACATTCCCCCACACGATCCCGATCCTGGGCAAGCATTGTCCTCAATACCCTTTAATTCCGTATCATCAATCTTACCCGCACTATGTTGCCCCACCGCCTCAAAGGCACTCACTACCGTTAGATCGCAGTCCTTATACCGACCGGGCTTAATCGTTCCTCCATAGACAAACACGGCTGGAATATTCATCCGAGCGATCGCAATCATCGCCCCTGGCATATTCTTATCGCAACCCCCAATCGCCAGAACCCCATCCATACTCTGACCATTACAGGCCGTTTCGATCGCATCAGCAATCACATCCCGAGAGACCAAGGAATACTTCATTCCCTCCGTCCCCATCGCAATCCCATCACTGACCGTAATCGTACCAAACATTTGGGGCATAGCCCCCGCGTCCTTGAGAGCGCTTTCCCCGCGCACAGCCAAATCATTCAAACCCACATTACAGGGCGTAATCGTACTATAGCCATTGGCAATACCGACAATCGGTTTCGTGAAATCCTCATCACTAAACCCCACTGCTCGCAACATTGCTCGGTTAGGCGCTCTTTGCACACCTTGGGTAACCACTTGACTTCTAAAATTATCAGCCATCCTGATATCCTTTGCTTACAACGAAATAAGATTTACAGCACTTGACAATCTTCTGAGATATGCTTTAATCCCTCCCAACGCCCCTTAAGGAGGGCAGTAAAAGGCTCCCCTTTTCAAGAGGGAGATTTGGGGGGATTCAGGTATACCGCATACCCAAAGAAACTGCTGTATACTCTTCCTTCCTATTGTCTCAAAAGAGATGACCCTTTGAATATACCTTTGAGTTAAACCGCTTCTTTAGTTAGAGCCAGTATGATACTCTAAAATTTTCCATAGGCTTCTTTTAACTTTTTCCCTTTCTCCAGCAACTCAAGCCTAACGCTAACCCATGGATCTAGACGAACTCAAGCAATTATACACCGAAGGACAACGAGATTTTCGCCAAGTGGATCTGAGTCGCCAGCTTTTAGTTGGTATTGCTCTTAACGAAGCCAATCTACGAGAGTCACAATTAACACAAGTCAATTTGAGTAAAGCCAAACTCAAGGGGGTTAATCTCAGAGAATCGGACTTACGAGGCGCAAATTTGAGCGGGATTGATTTACAAGAGGCTAATTTGATTAGTGCCAATCTTCAAGGGGCTAATTTAATGGGAGCCAATTTGAGTGGGGCAGGGATGCGAGGGGCTGATTTACATGAAGCAGATTTAACAGGAGCCAATTTAACCCAAGCCAATCTCAGTGAATCGATTTTGACAGAAATTCGCCTTTATGATGCCAATTTAAGTAAGGCAACCTTGACTCGATCCAAGTTGGATGAAGCAATTTTAACTAAGGCCAATTTAGAAGGGACAAATCTCACGTATACCTTACTAACTAAAGCTCATTTGGAAGAAGTTAATCTCACCAATGCGATGCTCAGTGGGGCGAATTTAGAGGAAGCGAATCTAACCAAGGCAGATTTGAGTTTTGCGAATGTTAGTGGGGCCAACTTAAGGTTGGCAATTTTATATCAAGCCAATCTTCGTCAGGCAAACTTAAGTTGGGCCACGTTGCGACAAGCAGATATGCGAGTGGCGAATTTGTTTCGGACCAACTTAAATTGGGCAAATTTGGGAGAGGCAAATCTAGCTCAAGCCATGATGATTGATGCTAAACTCAATCAGGCAAATTTGCGTAATACGGATATGACCAGTGCAATTATGCCCGATGGTTCCACCCATGAGTAGCGATCGCAATTAATTCCAGTTGCCAATCAAGGTATACGCTGACCAATAGTAGGGATGATTAAAGGTTTGGGATCTAGAAAATTGATCTTGTATATCAATCGTTAAATCTGAAGAGAGATGAAGACGACCCTCACGGATATTAATCGAACCATTAATCATCTTTAATTGTGTTTGTCTTAAGGCAGTAATTTTAACGGTTGAATTCTGAAGTTGATGATAAAATTCTGCCATTAATGCCAGTGAACCTTCATCAGAAGTATACCATAAACTGCCAAGAGAAGTTTTAACTCCTGCTTGTAAAGCTAATCCAGAAAACCCTAATTCTGCTTCTTCACTTCCTAGGGCTGTGCGACAAGCACTGAGCGTTAAAAGTTCAACCCTAGGATTTTGATTCCATTGAGAATCTTGAGATAATTCACGCAATTGATCTAATCCCACATTGCGATCCCATAATTGAATGAAAGAGTTGCTGATATCTCCGGGTCTAAATTCGGCATGAGTGGCAATATGCATCATCCGAGTATCTGGAGTTTTGCTATATTCCTGTAAATTTGCAACGGTGGCTTGTCGGTCTAAAAAGGTTTGACTTTGCCAAATTTTTTGCAGCCAAGAAAGTTCCACAGGAACCGCAGGTAAGGGGGGTAATTCCTGGTTTCGCCCTCCATCCGATACGCCAAATCCTAATAATGTAGCTGATTGAACGGAACGATAGGCTGGATCGATCAGACTAAAGCTGGGAATTAAACCAATCTGATAGTCTTCGATCAGAAAATGTTGGTCATGGTAGAGGGCAGCAATGGGAAGAGAGCGAAGTTTTTTGTCCAAACAAAAGATTAAGGTGTCTATGTTCTGAGCAGATAAGGAGTGTTCTAGTGGTTGAATCAACCCTTGGTAGAGTTGACTGGCATAGGGTTCATAGCTGGTGGTTCTGATTTTTCGTGGATTGGTAATTTCTTGGTTAAATTTATTGATAGTTGCTTCTAGAAAGGAGCGGGAAATGTCTTGTGTTTTTATTTGGGCAAATGGAGAGGATTCTGATTTTTGTTTGTTTAATAATTGGGGAGAGAAACAAGCATCATTTTTAGGAAAAATGGTAAGTATATTCAATTCGTTTTGTAGGGAAACCATATAAACGATGGCCGATCGCTGTTGGGTGTTTTGGGCTAACCGATCGAGGATTTGTGCGATTTCACAAGTGGTTGCGGTTCGGCCATAGAGTTTGAGATCGAAATATTTTGCATATTCGACGGCTTGAAATTCTTCAAACAGTTGAATGGCTTGTTCAAAATCGGATTGAAGAAATTGGCTTTCAAAGGCTTCTCGAGCGATTTCTACGTCTTTGAATGAGGTGTTATCGTTACTCCCAGAAGAATTATCAGATTCTGAAGGAGGAAAGGATAAGAGTTCTTGAAGATTAGGGCCAGTGACATCAGATTGATTGCCGGTTTGGGAGTAGGCGTTTTGTAGGGATGAATGGGTGAGAAGGACAAGAAAAATGGAGATGAACCAGACCCAAAAATGATGAATTTTCATAGCTTCTAGGACTTGATGCCGGTAAAAGTCATTATGTTTAAGATTTAAAACGAGAAAACATAGCCAATTCCTAAGATGAAACGGCCGCCATCGCCAGCACTGCCGGTAATATCAGTTACAGCGGGGGTG
Source organism: Roseofilum reptotaenium CS-1145 (assembly GCF_028330985.1). Classification (NCBI taxonomy): domain Bacteria; kingdom Bacillati; phylum Cyanobacteriota; class Cyanophyceae; order Desertifilales; family Desertifilaceae; genus Roseofilum; species Roseofilum reptotaenium. Next base: position 64,087 of record NZ_JAQMUE010000019.1, read on the forward strand.
ATGACGAGGGGAAGTGTAGAGACGGGAGTGATGGATGCGCCAAGGGTTAGGTCTTGACCGGTCCATTCAACGATCGCATTTGCCGAAGGTACAATCCTGGCCGCAACCCCCCCAAATACGGCTATTTCATCGTGTTGTTCCATAATATTGTCTTCTGAACGAAATTGCCCTCCACCCACTCCAGCAGAGACATAGACCCGACTAAAGGGAGCGGAGACATTTTCACGCAGATCGAACCGTTTGCTCACCACTCCATAGACGCTCGAACCGCCATCTGTATCGCCCCATTGAAGAGCATTATGGACTCCAACGGCGATCGCCCAATTTTGGGGCAGTTGGCGATGGATTTTCAGACTCACAGCTCCATCTTGGGCGGTATCTCCCACTAAATCAACAATACTCACCCCTACATCCACTCCCACTCCAGTTTGGGGATTGCCTAATCCGATCCCAATACCTAATCCCGCATCTGCCTCATCTGTATAGCGGGTACGGGATTGTACGCCTAACGCCACTCCCACTGTTCCCCACTGTTGACCATAGGCTGAGGGAATCATAACCGTCGTGGTTGGAGAGGCAGCAACTGGGGTTTGAGTCGGACGGGAGAGCGGAAGGACTGAGGGTTGGAAGGGTTCCAGGTTTGCTGGAGTGGTATCGGGACTGAGGGAACCAGATGTAGGAGGGATTTCTGGTGCTTGAGCGAGAGGAAGGGGAGCAGCGATCGCCTTTAGATACTCTTTATGATATTCTTTATTCCCCCCTGCTTGTCCATCCCCGACCCGTTGATGGGAATTCTTGGCCGGGATTGAAGGGGTTGCCGAAAGAGTACGATATTCAACTTGAGGCGAATCTACACGACGATCGATCTCGGTCCGATCTGTAATCGTTGGGGGAAGCGAGCCAACCCACAATTGTTCATAATTGGCAATTAGTTCGGACTCAGGAGGTAATTGAATTGACCAGCGATCTGGGGGACTGGGTAACGTCAATAGGGAGAATGGTTCGGTGAGTTCAGACCGGTAATTTTCTGGAATAGGAGGAGGGATGTAATCCTCCTCAGAATTCAGGCTTACAGAGATAGGAGGAGGGAGAGAACGATGATTTTGAGAATTTTGGTAGATTACGAAACTTTCCTTAATCAGAATGCCACTCACGACACTCAACACCAAACCTCGGAGCAGAGATGATTTAACGATTACATCTGCCATAGACTTGCTACATTTACGCTAGGGTGCGATCGCAGGATACCCATTACTGTAACACTGGAGTGGGGAGTGGGGAGAATGGGGGAAGCGAGGACACGGGGATACGGGGACGCATAGATAAACCCTTACCTATTCCCCATTCCCGATTCCCCATTAAATGACTTCTAATTCATCTTCTTTCAAATGGGCTTTAAACCGCTTACCAATGTTTGGAAATTGAACAACGACAGGGAAATTCGCACTGATGCTCACTTCTTCACCTTTCCAATTGTATGTAGAGGCTAAATCAATCACCTCCCCTTCCTCACCCTTGAGATCGAACGGTTCATTGCGATGTCGGGGATGATGATAAATAACTAAAGGTGCTTTGACCCGAACGCGATCGCCAACTTTTACACTCATATACTTTTGCTCCACAATAATATAAGCTCAACTTGCTTTTCAGTTAACGTTTTTGTTAATTGAGTACAATCTTTGATTCTCTCATAAAAGTGGAACTCAGTGTACGCAAGGACTCGATAGGCAACCTAGAGAAGAGGAAAACAAAATTAGTCCTCCTGTCTAGGTTGCGGAGCATTCAACCCAGGAATCTCAATTAACCCGGAATACCAGAGTCCAAACCCGGCTCCCAGGAGTAATAGTAAGAGTAATCCCCAAACGATTGCCCCAACTCGCTTGGATGGGTGTTTTTCCAGTTGAGGAGCCGCTAGTGCTGGCTCTGCTTTAGGTTCTGGAATTACTTGCTGAAAAACAAACTCTGGAGATTCGGGTAAAGATAACTCGGCATTAATCGTTCCTGTCGATAAGGATTTTGGCTCAGTTCCTGACTGGAGAACGGACGGTTCTCTCTCCTCTTGTGGAGCAACCTGACAATACATTAAGACCACCGATACATTATCGGGATTCTGGTCCGATCTTCCTAACTCTAACCAGCGATGAACGGCCTCTTCTAACGTAATCTGACCCGCAAAAATGGGGTGAATCTCTTGTTGCCAATATTGTTTTATAGTCTGGCGATCGCTTAATCCATCGGAGCATAAGAGTAAAAGCCCATCTTCTTCGATAATCAACCGTTGCACATGGGGTACTAATTCATGGTTATCGGCATGTTGCACTCCCAAGGCCTGAATCAGTTGCATGGCATTATCCTGAGCGGCGGCTTGACGGTGGCAACACTCGCCTTTCGTCACTTGCCAATGGGCAAAATCATCATCCTGGGTTAATAATTGACAATAATCGGGCGTAATCCAATAGGCACGGCTATCGCCGACATGGGCTAAATAGAGTTCGTGGGCGTTGGGAAAATCTAAACCAAAGGCTGTTTTTACCGTTTGGGCAATTTGCAGAGCCATCACTAGGGTAGTGCCCATTCTTTCCCGGCCAGAGCGCCCCTTCATATCATTTTGGGTCGCAATCAGATTATTAACAATGCGAATCACAGAGGTCATATGGTCAATCCAGATGGTTGGCTCGACCACTTCCGTTTGTTCTGCCAATTCTAAGAGTAATCCTTGTACTTGTAATTTGACGCTGCGCACGGCCAACTCGCTGGCGACTTCGCCCCCTTCATGGCCATCGAGTCCGTCACAAACGATCGCCAATTCCCGAATCCGATCGAATTCTGGGGTAAGATTGCCATTCTGGGAAACCGCGATTGGATAACAGCTATCTTCATTATGCGATCGCACCGTGCCCGCGTCTGTTCCCCCAGAAGTCGTAATTTTTAAAGGTAATTCTGCCGCTAATTCTAATAACATCTGATTCAAGGAAGCCGAGATCGTCTCCCAACGTTTACCTTCCTCAATCTCCTGACATAAGGTACTCAGTCGTTCCTGGATATCGGAACTACAACCCTCTATCCAGGTTTGCCAACAGCGAGAGAGGGCGGCTACACTCGGGGGTGACGAAGTAAAGATTAATTCTCGTAGGTGAATTCGCCAGCCTTGCACCCGGATATTTTCTGCCGTTAGCAAACTCGCCCCAGCTCGAAAGGCGTTTAAGGGGTTCCAGAGTTGACTTAATTGCCATAACCAATAGACTTGACGTACTGGGGAAGTTTGGGGCCAAACTTCGGTAATGGAGGGGTAGAGGGTTCCTTCTGGAGTGATAGGGATGCGATCGAGCAATAAGATGAGGGGATGACCGGGTATTTCCACACCGCCGTAGAGTTGGGGCAGATGGAGAAGATAGGAAGAGAGATGTAAATAGGCTAATACTTTTGGATCGGAGCGATCGGGGATCAGGGGTAAGCTTTGAGGTTGAGTATCCTGCCAAATTTGGGCCCCAACCACCTGATATCGGTTAGCGACAATTTCCCCCACAGGAACTGACGATCCCTTAACTGCCCAGAGATAGCACTTGGATGTGTTCATACAAACCCTCCAACCCTAAAGATTAGGTTAATTATTCGACGCGATCGCTCTTTGCATAGATTAGGCTATTTTCAGGGATTCATCGATCCTCTTTTCTGACTCAACCCTGTGTTCATAAATCGGCATGGCTCTCAATCCTATATTTATTTGGCTGATTGCTGGCTTTATCCTCTGTATGATGGAACTGGTAACCCCCACAGCTTTTATTGAGCTGATGATGGGACTTGGAGCATTTGCGGTGGCTGGAGTTGCCTTATTGCTTCCTCAACTGGGGTTAGGGATACAAATTGGCCTCTGGATGGTGTTCTCTTTGGGGCTAGTCTTAGGATCTCGCAAACTCTTACCGAAACGGACTGCCTATAGTATTCAAGATTCCAAAGAAGCACAAACTTTAACTCAAATTTTACCCGGTCAATCGGGACGGGTGTTATATGAAGGGAATTCTTGGCGGGCGAAATGTGACGATCCCCAAGGGGCGATCGCCGCTGAGGAAATGGTTTATGTTCTCCGTCGAGAAGGGAATACGTTAATTGTGATTCCCCAAAAAATGCTCAATTCTTAAATTATCTAATTTTAATTCTCTGGAGGTCTACTCATGGGTGAACTATTTGGTATACTGATTGCTTTGTTTGTTGGTGGTAGTGCTTTATCTTGCGTTAAAATTGTGAAGCAAAGCGAACAAATGCTCGTGGAAAGTTGGGGCAAATATAATGGTAAGAAACTCGAACCTGGATTAAATTTTTTGATGCCTGTAGTTGAGTCCATTTCCTTTAAGGAAACGATTCGTGAAAAAGTTCTCGATGTACCCGCCCAACAATGTATTACCCGTGATAATGTATCGATTAGCGTGGATGCGGTGGTCTATTGGCGGATTATGGATTTAGAAAAAGCCTATTATAAGGTAGAAAATTTACACGCAGCGATGACCAATTTAGTCCTAACTCAAATTCGGGCTGAAATGGGGAAATTAGAGTTAGATCAAACATTTACGGCTCGTTCAGAAGTGAATGAAGTCCTGTTGCGAGAGTTGGATATTGCTACCGATCCTTGGGGAGTCAAAGTCACGCGGGTGGAATTGCGCGATATTGTTCCCTCTAAGGCAGTCCAAGATTCCATGGAGCTGCAAATGTCAGCCGAACGCAAAAAACGGGCAGCCATTTTAACTTCGGAAGGAGAAAGAGATTCTGCCGTGAACAGTGCTAAAGGTCGGGCAGAAGCTCAGGTTTTAGATGCAGAAGCGCGACAAAAAGCAGCGATTTTAGATGCAGAAGCGCAACAAAAAGCAACCGTTTTAAGGGCGCAAGCGGAACGGCAACAAGCGGTATTAAAAGCCCAAGGAACAGCCGAAGCCATGCAAATTGTGACGAAGATGCTGAAAACCGATCCAAGGGCAAAGGATGCACTGCAATTTTTAATTGCCCAAAACTACATGGAAATGGGTATGCAAATAGGCAGTAGCGAGAGCAGTAAGGTGATGTTTATGGACCCTCGGAGTATTCCGTCTGCCCTAGAAGGAATGCGCTCAATTGTTGGTGATGCAACGACTTCATTAGACTCAGGAGAGTTGAATACGATACCTTCTGAGTTAGACCAAGATTTACAAGCTTTGCGATCGCCCTCTTCAAAGCTCTGAAGTGGGTAACAGTTGACATTTCTCGCAGAGTCCAAAGAACTCCAGGGTATGATAAAAAATTTTGAACTCGTAGGATTGTTGTAGAGCGATTTCTAAGTCATGGACTGGACATTCAGGGAGCATAATTGACTGACCACATTTTAAACAAGTTAAATGGTGTCGATCCTGTTCAATAGAAGTATATACGGCTTCCCCATTAGCTAAGGTGCGAGATTGAATCGCACCTTTTTGTTTGAGTCCTTCTAGAGCGCGATAGATAGTGGCTAGTCCAGTCGTTTGACTGCGACTGCGCAGTTCAACATAGATATCCTGAGCAGAGAGCGATCGCTGAATGCCTTTGAGAAGTGTAATAATTTTTTGTTGACTGCGAGTATACTTAGATGTCATGACCAGTCCATGAGATAGGCTTTTCACCCCTCACTGATATAAAAAGCACGAGTAATTGTTTATGATAACGGGTTTGAGACTATTCTTCAATCGACGATCTGTATATGCTAATCTTAACCCAGATTATCAATTACGATAATTCCAGCATCAATTTATGTCTTATTCCTATCCTTTTTCTGACTAATGATAACTCGGAGAAAATAAAATGTTGAACTTACCGGACTATGAAGAAAGTTCTATAATTTACAGTGGACATCGTACCCTAGTCTATCAAGGGATTCAACAAAGTGATCAGAGTTCAGTCATTATCAAAGTACTCCGCAATCCTAACCCTACATTTAACGAATTAGTTCGCTTTCGTAATCAATATACCATTACTCGTCATCTGGTGTCCGATTATATCGTTCAACCCCTAGCTCTAGAGCAGCTCGGTAATGGATATGCCCTGGTTATGCCCGATCGCGGGGCGATCGCCCTGTGGAACTATTGGGAAAAGTGCGATCGCCATCTTAGGGAGTTCTTATCCATTGCCATTCAATTGGCACAAGCTCTACAGGATTTAATCCAACACCGCATTATTCATAAAGATATTAAGCCTGCTAATATTTTAATTCATCCAGAAACCAAAACCATTCAGCTCATCGACTTCAGTATCTCTACCCTACTCCCCAAAGAACAACAACAGCTCATTAACCCGAGTGGTTTAGAAGGAACTCTAGCCTATATTTCTCCAGAACAAACTGGACGGATGAACCGGGGAATTGATTACCGGAGTGATTTTTATTCTTTAGGTGTCACCTTTTATCAATTGTTAACGGGTAAATTGCCATTTGAAACCCAAGATCCGATGGAATTGGTGCATTGCCATATTGCCAGAATGCCAGAGGAATTAGGGAGTGGGGAGTCCGCAGTCGGCATTCGGAAAAAAATCCCTGCGGTTTTGTCGGATATTGTGTTGAAATTAATGGCAAAAAATGCCGAAGATCGGTATCAGAGTGCTTTGGGGTTAAAATACGATCTAGAGCGATGTCTAGACCAATTAGAAACAACAGGAGAAATCGCCCCATTTGAGTTAGCAGGGCGCGATATTTGCGATCGCTTTTCCATCCCCGAAAAACTCTACGGACGCGAGACAGAAGTACAAGCTCTACTCGATGCCTTTGAGCGTGTTGCCCACTCTTCCCCGACTGCCGACTTCTCACGGCAGATTCCCCATCCTGAAATAATGCTCGTTGCTGGATTTTCGGGGATAGGAAAAACTGCCGTCGTCAATGAAGTTCATAAACCCATTGTTCGCCAGCGAGGGTATTTTATTAAAGGGAAATTTGACCAATTTAATCGTAATATTCCCTTAAGTGCGATTTCTCAAGCCTTTAGAGAGCTGATTGAACAATTACTCAGTGAAAGCGATCGAAGTTTAAAAACTTGGCAAGCCAATATTCTAGAAGCTTTGGGAGAAAATGGACAAGCTTTACTGGAAGTTATACCCGAACTAGAAAAGATCATTGGCCCTCAACCTCCCATTCCAGAACTTACGGGAACTGCTGCCCAAAATCGCTTTAATCGCTTGTTTCAGAAATTTGTTGGTATCCTAGCAACACCAGCCCATCCCCTAGTGATTTTTTTAGATGATTTACAATGGGCAGATAATACATCTTTACAAATTATTCAACTGCTTCTGGGGTCTCAAGATAATGGTCATCTCTTATTAATTGGAGCTTATCGAGACAACGAAGTGTCTCCAGCTCATCCCTTGATGCAAACGGTGAAACAGATAAATAAACTGGGGCGATCTCTCCAGACAATTACTCTAGCGCCTTTAAGCCTTGAAGATATTAATCGCTTAATTGCTAATACTCTCAAATGTTCTTTGGAATTAGCCCAACCGTTAACTCATTTAGTCTACCAGAAAACTCAGGGGAATCCATTTTTTACCAATCAGTTTCTCAAGTATTTACATAGTGAAGATTTTATTCACTTTGAAGCTAATTTAGGGTACTGGGAGTGCGATTTAGCTGGAGTGCGATCGCTAACCATCAGTGATGATGTCGCCGAATTTATGGCACTCCAGCTAGAAAAATTACCCAATTTAACCCAAGAAGTCCTACAAGTGGCTGCCTGTATTGGTAACCAATTTAATTTAGAAACCCTAGCTGTAGTCTGCGAGCGATCGCCATTAGAGATGACCAACGAGTTATGGATTTCTCTCCAAGAAGGCTTAATTGTACCCACCACACAAGTGTGTAAATTCTTTCAAGCCGATATCACCCAAGACTTACCCCTCTATGAAAGCAGCTCTCTGACCTATCGTTTTCTCCACGATCGCGTTCAACAAGCCGCTTACTCCCTGATTCCGGAAGCCGAAAAACCCGCCACTCACTTAAAAATTGGCCAACTCCTGTTACAGGGAACATCCTCAGAAGACCAGGAAGAGCAACATTTTAGCATTGTGAATCAGTTGAATAAGGGGCGAGAATTGCTCGTTGAGAAAGGCGATCGCCTCCAACTCGCCCAGTTAAACTTACAAGCCGGACGAAAAGCCAAAGCCGCCACCGCCTACACCACAGCCCTAGACTACTTAAAAATTGGGATTCAACTATTACCCGATCTGCCCTGGAAAACTCAGTATAATCTCACCTTAGCATTATTGATTGGTGCAGCGGAAGCCGCTTATCTTCAAGCGGAGTTTGCCGAAATGGAGCAATTGGGACAACAGGTGTTAGAGAATGCCGCATCTTTTTTAGACCAGGTTCCCATCTTCAAAATCAAAATCCTAGCATTCATGGCTCAGAACCAACCCCTGCGATCGGTTCAAACCGCCTTAGAAACCTTAGCCCATTTAGGCGTAACTATTCCCGAATCTCCCACCCCAGAACACCTTCAACACGTATTAGCTGAAACTCAATCTTTATGTGAACGTAAGTCTTTTCAAAAACTGGTCAATTTACCGGTCATGACCGATCCATATAAACAGGAAGCAGTAGAAATTTTAGGCTTAGTTATTCCACCCACATCCATTGCTCAACCCTCTCTATTTCCCCTGATTATCTGTCAACAGTTATTGCTTTCTATTCAATATGGAAATAGTGCATTTTCCCCATTTGCGTATGGAACTTATGGATTCATGCTCTGTGGGCAACAGAACATTGAGTTAGGTTATCTTTTTGGTCAACTCTCCTTAGAAATCCAAGAAAAACAAGCCGATAAAAAAATGGAATCTAAAGTATTGATGAACTTCCATGGATTTATTGGTTTTTGGAAAAACCACCTCCGAGAAGGTCAACCCGGATTATTGAAAGGCTATCAGAGTGGCTTAGAAAATGGTGATACTGAGTTTGCAGGCTATTCAACGATTGCTTACATGGTCTATGCCTTTTTTGTCGGCGATCATTTACCCGATCTGGCACAAGAACTCATTATTTATCTCGAATTTTGTCGTCAAATCAAGTTAGAGCCGATTGTCGCCAAACACAGGATAGTCTATCAAGCTATTCTTAACCTCGTTCACGGCTCAGAAACGCCAGAGTCGTTACAGGGTGAGGTCTATGACATCGACAGCATGATGCCCATTCATGAACAAACAGCCGATACTGGTGCGATCGCCTATGCTTATATTTATCAACTCTGGCTCAGTTATCACTTTGAACACTTTCCAAAAGCAGTTGAATGTGCAGTTTTCGTTCAGGGATATATGGATGCTCTTCCCCCTATGTATACTTTAAGCATCCTGTATTTCTACAAAGCTCTAGCACAGTTAGCTATTTATCCAGATCTCACACCTTCAGAGCAAGCAGAAATACTACAAAAAGTTAACAGCGAGGAGGAAAAATTACGTTATTGGGCACATCACGCCCCGATGAATTTTCAACATAAATTAGATTTAGTCAGAGCCGAAAAACATCGGATTTTAGGACAGTCAACACAAGCTCTTGAGTCCTATCATCAGTCGATCACTGGAGCCAAAGAAAACAGTTATATTCAAGAAGAAGCTTTAGCCAATGAACTGATCGCTAAATTCTACCTTAACCAAGGAAATGAGTCTCTAGCTGCTTCCCATATGCAACACGCTTATTACGGTTATGCTCGCTGGGGAGCTAAGGCGAAAACTGACCATCTTATGGCTTGCTATCCCCAACTTCTCCAACCCATTCTTGCCAACCCAGGCATCCAACTGAGTACCCAAGAAACTATCGCTGCTCCTTTTCCTACCGTTACCTCCAGCAGCAAAACAAGAACCAGTACTAATACAAGTACGACCTCCAGCGCTCTCAATGTAGCCAGCATTCTTAAAGCCTGTCAAGCCATATCGAGCGAATTACAACAAAAGCAACTCATCGCCAAACTCGCTGGAGTGCTGATGGAAAATGCTGGAGCAACCAAATGTGCCCTAATTTTACCCACAGAAACTCACTGGTGTGTAGAAGCTTTAGCCACTTTAACGGGAGAACAAACCACAGAATCTTTCCCCAAACATCCCTTAGATAATAGTCCCGATGTCCCAGCTTCTCTCATTCGCTACGTTCGTAATACCTTAGAACCTTTGGCAATAGAAGATATCAGCCAAGAACAACGATGGAGTCGGGAACCTTACCTACAACATCAACAACCAAAAAGTATCTTCTGTTTACCCATTCTCAAACTTGAAAATCTCTTGGGTATTCTTTACCTTGAAAACGACCAAACCATCGGAGCGTTTACCGAAAATCTGCAAGAAGTGTTGCAATTGCTCACGGCGCAAGTCTCCATTGCCATTGAAAATGCAACGCTCTATCGTCAACTGGAAAAGTATTCCCACACCCTAGAGCAAAAAGTCCAAGAACGCACCCAGGAATTGGCCTTAGCCAAAGAAGAGGCAGAAAAAGCTAAAGAACAAGCAGAGTCAGCTAACCAAGCCAAAAGCGAATTTCTTGCCAACATGAGTCATGAATTACGCACGCCTCTCAATGGTATCCTGGGCTATACCCAAATTATGAAACGAGCCAAAAACCTGAATGACCAACGATATGGTGTAGATATTATTGAACAATCGGGTACTCACCTGCTCAATTTAATTAACGATGTCCTTGACATCTCCAAAATTGAAGCTCGTAAATTGGATTTGAATCCCCAAGAACTCCATTTATCTTCATTCTTGTTAGCCATTGCTGAAATGTCTCGGATTCGCGCAGAAGCGAAAGGGATACTCTTTGATTATCAGGTGGATGCCAATTTACCCATGGCTGTTATTGTTGATGAAAAACGGTTACGTCAAGTTTTACTGAATTTGTTAGGCAATTCGATTAAATTTACAGACCAAGGGAGTGTCGTTTTTTCTGTTACCCGTCATCCATCAGCAGAAGAGCACTCATCAATGTTCCACTTTTCTATCCAAGATACGGGCGTAGGCATTGCTTCAGAAGAGTTACCCCAAATTTTCATTGCCTTTGAGCAAGTGGGTTCTCAATTGCGACGAGCAGAAGGAACGGGTTTGGGACTAGCTATTTCCCAGAGAATTGTAAATTTAATGGGCAGTGAGATTCAAGTAAAAAGTGAGCTGGGAAAAGGCAGTACCTTTTTCTTTGATGTAGAATTGTCTATAGCTACTAAATGGGTTAATTCATCAACTCTGAATCATCACGGTCAAATTATCGGCTATCAAGGACGAGTACAAAAGCTATTAATCGTGGATGATAAACCGGTCAATCGGCGGATATTGTTAGATCTCTTAGTTCCCCTTGGATTTGACTGTCAAGAAGCAGAAAATGGTGAAGTGGGAGTTAATAAAGCCAGAGTGTTTCAACCGGATTTAATTATTACTGATCTAGTGATGCCTGTCTTAGACGGATTGGAAATGACTAGACAGTTACGCACTTTAGAAGAGTTTCAAAAAACCGTTATTATTGTTTCTTCTGCAAGTATTATAGGTAACAATGAAGTGAGAAGTGTGGAGGTCGGATGTAATTGTTTTCTTCCTAAACCGATTGATATCGAAGCGTTGCTAGATTATTTACAAAAGTCTCTTAATTTGGAGTGGGTATATGAAAAGACAACTGTTCCCACCAGCACACAGACCGATACAGAGGAAGCTGTCCCTCCTGTTGAGGAGTTAGAGCGGTTACTCAAAGCAGCACGCATTGGCGATATTGTAGGGATTGAAGAGGAAGCGAAACGACTGATAGATATGGATTCTCGCTATTGTAAGTTTGCTCATCAGGTTTTGCAACTCGCCGCAGACTTCAATGATCGGGCGATCGTTGAATTCATTCAACAATTTTGATACAGTGCTTCGCGCAGTCATAGGTAATAGGAAAACCGTTTTTCACCTCAATTATATACATTAGACATCTCCTAAAAATAATACTAGAGTAAAAAAGTGTGTTATAATTCAATTTTACCGAAGATAAAATCATGAGCAATATTGACGAGTTTCTGCGACAATATCCCCAGGAAACCCAAAGAGTGTTAGGGATTAATGC
>NZ_JAQMUE010000020.1 GCF_028330985.1 Roseofilum reptotaenium CS-1145
AAACCGTTATCAGAGTATTTTGGGATTGAAATTTGACCTGGAAAAGTGTCAAAACCAATGGCAACAGAGGGGGAAAATCGAGCCTTTTGAGTTGGCACGCACAGATAGAAGCGATCGCTTTCTGATTCCCGAAAAACTCTACGGACGGGAAACCAGCGTACAACGATTACTGGAGGCTTTCGATCGCATCGCCCTAGGAACAACAGAAATGATGCTGGTGGCTGGGTTTTCCGGCATTGGGAAAACAGCGGTGGTTAATGAGGTTCACAAGCCGATTGTCAAACAGCGGGGCTACTTTATCAAAGGGAAATTTGACCAGTTCAATCGTAATATTCCCTTCTCAGCTTTTGTCATCGCCTTCCGGGATTTAATGGGACAGTTATTAGCAGAATCGGATGCCCAGCTTGCCCAGTGGAAAGAGAAGACTCTCGCGGCTTTGGGAGAAAATGGGCAAGTGATTATTGACGTAATTCCCGAATTAGAGCGAATCATTGGCAAACAGCCAAAAGTTGCCGAACTTTCGGGCACTGCGGCGCAAAATCGCTTCAATGTATTGTTTCAGAAATTCATTCAAGTTTTTACAACCCAAGAGCATCCCTTAGTTATTTTTGTTGACGACCTCCAGTGGGCAGATTTGGCATCGCTGAAGTTGATGGAATTGCTAATGGAGGATTCGGGAACCGGTTATCTGCTGCTTCTAGGAGCTTATCGGGACAATGAGGTATCTCCCGTTCACTCGTTAATGCTGACTTTAGATAAAATTGCTAATGCCGGAGCGACGATTGATACGATAACTCTCGCACCTTTAAGCCCAAAAAACCTTAAGTGCTTGGTCGCAGATACTCTAAGTTGTAGCCTGGACGTAGCCCAACCTTTAACGGAATTAATTGATCAAAAAACTAAAGGGAATCCCTTTTTTGCCACCCAATTTCTCAAAGGGTTGCACGAAGATGAATTTATTGTCTTCGATCGCGATAAAGGCTATTGGTTCTGTGACATAACGCAGGTGCGGCAGTTGGCCCTGACCGATGATGTCGTCGAGTTTATGGCTTCTCGGCTGCACAAGCTACCATCCGCCACCCAGGAAATGTTGAGGTTAGCCGCTTGTATTGGCGATCGCTTTGACTTGGAGACTTTGGCAATTGTCAGCGAACAGTCTCGAATGGAAGTGGCAGCTTCCTTGTGGAGAGGGCTGCAAGAAGGATTGGTGTTGCCCCTGGGCGAGACCTATAAGTTTTTCCAAGAGAGTGAAACAGAGGAAAAGGGACGGGCAGAAGAAATATCGGTTAGCTACAAATTTCTACACGATCGCGTCCAGCAAGCGGCTTATTCGCTCATTCCAGAAACGCAGAAAAAAGTCACTCATCTCACCATCGGCCAACTGTTACTCGGCAACTCTCGAACGGCAAAACCTGAAGATAAAGTTTTTGACATTGTCAATCAACTCAATATGGGGAGGCAGTTGATTTCTTGCCCGGAAGAACGCCAGGAATTAGCCCAATTAAATTTAAAAGCCGGACAGAAAGCAAAGGCTTCAACTGCCTACAGTGGAGCGCTGGGATATTTAAAAATCGGACTTGAATTGCTCGACTCAGACCCCTGGAACGCCCAATACCAACTGACTTTAGATCTCTATACTGAGGTTGTCGAAGCGTCTTACCTTAATGGTGAGTTTGAGGACGCACAGAACTATAGTGAATATGTTCTGCAAAATACGAGCAATGTCTTGGATGTTGTTAAAATATACGAATTAAAGATCGGTCAAACTTTCGCAGAAAACAAAGCGAAAGAAGCATTAGAGATAGGATTAGAAAATCTCAGCAGATTAGGGATATCTCAGGAGGATATTCGTGCTTACGGACAGCGGGAAATTGTATTATGCGATCGCGACGATTTGGCTAATAGCTCCTCAATGACCGATCCCTATAAGCTGGCTGCAATGAGAATTCTCGTTTCGATTACTTCAGCAGCGGCTATGGCTAAAACCGATCTTTTTTCTTCTCTGGTTGCCACCCAGATCCATCTATCTTTGGACGAAGGCCATTCTAGTTTAACCGCTTCTGCCTATGGTTGGTATGGCTTTCTTCTGTGTGGATATCTGGGAGATATGGAGAAAGGGTATCATGCGGGACAATTAGCCATAGATGTGTTAAACCGATTTGAAGCAACATTTCTTAAATGTGAAGTGAGGAATCTGGTCTATCAGATGAATCATTCTTGGAAAGAGCATCTCAGGACCATTACTCCTCTGTGCTTAGATACATTTAAGATTGGCATCGAGAATGGTAGTTTAATTCATGCCAGTTACAGCGCCGGAAATTACTTTGTGAACATGTTTTTGATCGGCGAGAATTTACAAGTGATGTTAGAAAATTACATCTATATCAATCGCTTTCGCAAACAAGTCAAAAGCACTCTAGTAATTACGGATATTTGGCGGCAGCTTAACCTGAATTTACAAGGATTGGTTCAAGACCGTTTTAAACTGGCGGGAGAATCCATCAATGAGGATAGTTTAGTGCCTAAAATGCTAGACTATGGCGATACTTGGGGATTGTTTTCGTTGTTAGTTGCCAAAGAAATTTTACTCTATTTCTTAGGGAATTACGAGCAATCTGTTCAATGTGCCATTCAAGCAAAAGAATATATTTCTGCGGTCGGAGGGTGGCCGCCAATTGGGGTTCATAATTTCTATTTTTCTCTATCGTTGCTGGCGTTATATGCCGATGCCGACCCTGAGTCTCAACAGCAATATTTAGCACAAATTGCCACTAATCAAAAACCAATGTTCCTTTGGGCGCAGAGTGCTGCCATGAATTACCAGCACAAATATGATTTAGTTGAAGCAGAGCGATCGCGGATTACAAGAAAACGAACAGAGGCCATTGAATTATACGATCGCGCCATAGCCGGAGCAAAAGACAACCAGTACCTACAGGAAGAAGCCCTCGCCAACGAACTAGCTGCCAAATTCTATTTAGATTGGGGGAAAGAAAAGATAGCCACAGGCTATATGACCGATGCTTACTATTGCTACGCCCACTGGGGAGCTAAAGCCAAAACCGACCAACTCGAAGAAACATATCCCCAACTGCTTTCCTCGATTCTGCAACAGCCCCTTTTGCCGTTAGAGAGCAGTCTAACCACGACTGGCGTAATGCAAACGGCCCGTTCGAGTAGCAGCACAACCGGCTTGATGCTCGATTGGGCGACGGCGATGAAAGCGGCTCAGTCTCTATCGAGTGAAATGCACCTGGACAAACTGGTCTTAACCTTAATGAAAGCAGCGATGGAAAATGCTGGAGCTGATAGCGGTATTCTGCTACTACAGCAACTAGAAGGTTGGCAGGTTGTCGCTCTATACTCCCAAAAAAGTGGCGATTTATCCTCAAGCGAGGTCTTGACTGAACGCTCTATTCCTACCAGTGTGATTAATACCGTCAAACGTAGCCAAGAAGCGATTATTGTTAACGATTTCTCTGGCGATATCCAGTTTGCCGGTGATCCCTATCTACTGCAAGAACAACCCAAAAGCTTCCTGTGCGCGCCTATCCTCAATCAAGGCAAGCTGATTGGTATCCTCTATCTAGAAAACCATCTGGCAACCGAAGCATTTACTAGAGATCGCGTGGAACTGCTTTCTCTGCTCTGTTCCCAAGCCGCTATCTCTCTAGAAAATGCCCGTCTCTACGAACAAGCACAACAGGCTCTCAAAGACTTACAAGAAGCCCAACTGCAATTGGTGCAAAGCGAGAAGATGTCAGCTTTGGGTAACTTAGTCGCAGGAGTAGCCCACGAAATTAATAATCCCGTGGGATTCATTGCTGGAAATATAAACCCAGCGCGAGATTATGTGCAAGACTTGTTGGGATTAATAGACCTTTATCAGCAAGAATATCCTGAGCTAAATGAAGCCATAGAAGAAGAAATAGAAGCAATAGACTTAGAGTTTTTGCGCTCGGATTTACTGCAACTGATTTCTTCCATGCGCTCAGGAACCGATCGCATCCGTCACATCAGTAATTCTTTACGGACATTTTCCCGTACAGATAAGGAGTATAAAGTTCCCTTTAACTTGCATGAAGGCATCGACAGCACATTGCTGATTCTCAAACATCGCCTGAAAGCTAACGAGAAACGTCCAGCGATTGAAATCGCAAAAGAGTATGGGGATTTACCCGAAGTCCACTGTTTTCCGGGACAACTCAACCAAGTATTTATGAATCTGATTGCCAATGCTATTGATGCGTTGGAATCAGCAAATGAAGGATGCAGTTTTGACGAGATTGCCAATCAAATTAAAATTATTACCTCAGCAACACCCCAGGAGGTGACTATTAACATTGTTGATAATGGCACGGGGATGCCAGAAGAAGTTAGAGAACGGATCTTTGAGCAAGGATTTACGACTAAAGCAGTGGGTAAAGGTACGGGGTTAGGAATGGCAATCGCTCATCAAATTATTGAGGAAAAACACGGGGGTACAATCGATTGTTATTCCCAAATCAGTAAAGGTACGGAATTTATGATTTCTCTTCCTTTAGGCAATCCTGATGTGAAGAATTATGGATAAGGTTTAACCCCAAAGATGCAGCTAAAGTTGTCTTATTGATAAACTCTTAATATTGCTATAATAAACGAAAGAAACCTCTCCAAATTCAAGTTCTTCTACAAAACTGCCATGGCTAGTCTCAGAACACCCCTCCAGGGCTACGAAGTCATTGAACTACTGCACTCTAGTTCCAGAACACTGGTTTATCGAGGACTACGCTTGGCTGATAATAATACGGTGATTATCAAATTGCTCAACTGCGAGTATCCGACCTTCAGCGAATTGGTCAATTTTCGCAATCAATACACCATTGCCAAAAATCTCGACTTGCCTGGAATTGTCAAACCCCTAGCCCTCGAACATTCTGGGAAGGGTTTAGCATTAGTCATGGAAGACTTTGGAGGGATCGCGCTTTCAGAATATATGGCCGAGCATCCCTTGAATTTAGAAGAATTTTTTCAGGTAGCACTCTCCCTGTGCGAAATTCTCGACGGACTCTATCGCCA
>NZ_JAQMUE010000021.1 GCF_028330985.1 Roseofilum reptotaenium CS-1145
TCAACTCAATGGTCGCGATCGCATAACCATAGCATCAGATTAGAGGGTTACTTGCCCAAAAAATCCCTGAGATTTTTTGGGCATCTTAAAGGCTCAAAGCCAAGCGTAGCCTTAGATTAAAGCCTGTTGTCACCCCCTGAGGTCCTACAGAGTTTATTAAAAACGAATTGGGATAACCCATCGTGTAAGTGAGGCAATTCATCAAGCTGGAGCTTGGATTACCGACTTTCACCTGTACTCAAATCTCCTGATCTGCATCAACTTCCAGGTTCCGATCGCTAATTTGAGCAGACTTGCTGTAACGCTACAGGAAACAGGTTTGCAGTTGAGCCAAGAGAGCTTGGAGCAGCTTATGCCTGCTCATGACTCAACGCTGAAAGAGCAAGAGCTAGTCGGGACATTACAAATTACCTTTGTACACAACGAACCTGACTTACGCCGAGATATACCTGCTGTTCCAGGGTAAAGATTGGGGTAACCACATCTAAACATCGAAACATTCAGACGAGCATTATCCCAGTAGGATTTCTCACAACTGAAGAAGCACTGCATCAATTTATTTGGGAAAGAATCGTTTCATAAAAAGAAAGGGTAAAACTCAGTTTTACTCAGATCTTATTCCCCACCCTCGATTCCCAAATAGAGCCAGTCTTGGATTTCATGGGTGAGCCAAGCCGCTTCATTGGGACTTAACGCTCCTGCGATCGCATAAGTATATTCCCCAGTCGGATTTTGGCAATGGAGTTTCACCATCGTGGCAGAATTTTCATGATGAATAAATACCCCCATTAACTGCTCGGACACCCCGGTATGAGTGAGGTAACTGTAACCCAAAACTTTCTTTTCAATCTTAAAACTATTTTTCTCAAACGTCACTTCAATTTCAGTCGCTGAAAATAATAAAATCAGGGTAACAATCGCCAAAAAGCCAACCAGCAAAACGATCGGATTCTGAAGCAAACTGAGAATACTGATAAACAGCGATCGTATAATCATCAAGCAGAGTAGAACGATGGCAGTAGTTCTCAACGTATTGCGCTGAAATCTAGAGGGAACCTCTAACTTTAAGGTAGTGGGCGATCGCCAAATATAAATCAGTGTATTGTCCGGTTTCGGGACATGGCGAAACTTAGTACTCTGGGCTGTTTCGATCGCTACTGGTTGGTTATAGAGCTGATCGAAAGCTTCCTGGGCACTGCTAAACCGCTTCTCTAGGGCTGGATCGGTCATTTTCTCGATCCAAGTGATTAAATAGGGATTAAGTGTCGAGCGATCGCGAAACTGGATGCGATTTTCCCGATGGGGCAGATCCACCGGAGGAACCCCAGTCGCTACATGAATCAACGTTGCCCCCAATGCATACAGATCGGATGCGGCAACCGCACGTCCCCAAAACTGTTCCAACGGTGCATAACCACTTGTCCCCACCACCGTAAACGTTACTCCAGTTACCGCTGCTTGGGATTGTACTGCACCAAAATCGACTAAGTATACTTCCCGATCTTCACCAAGAATAATATTACTGGGCTTAATATCGCGATGTAGCACTGGGGGACTTAGGCGGTGTAAATAGATTAAAATTTTCAGAACCGAAGCTGCAATTTCCTTCACTTCCTCTTCCGAAAAACGCGCCCCATTCTCCAACTGCTCCTGCAACGACACCCCTGGGATATACTCCTGCACCAACCCAAACCAAGGAACTCCTCCCCCCATCTGTTGATCCAAAGAGAAATAATCCCGATATTCAGGAATACAAGGATGATCGAGCGCTTGCAAAACCTGCGCTTCCCGCTCAAACAACTTCAGCTCATCCCATGGCATCTGGGGATTAAACGCCAACAACTTAAGGGTTACCGGTTCATTCACCCTTAAATCGGTTGCCAGCCAAGTTTGCCGACCTGCTGCCGTCCGCCCCAATTTCCGGTGTAACTGGTATTCTAGAGGTTGGGAAGAAGTTGATTGAACCGATAAAACTTGTTCCGGTTGTAACATTAGGAGGGGGAAGTAGTGAATGAGGGAATGGGGAAATTTTTCATTGAATTTAGACCTAATGTAGATTATAGCGCTACCTGCTGGGCGTTGACAGGGAAAGAAAGAAAGCAGCTTATTGGGATTTGAGTAGCCAGCGATCCTAAAACTTCTAGAATTTCTCACCCTAGATTAATTTTAATCTAGTATTCTAGACAAGATAGTGAGTTAATCAAGGGATATTTATGGGTTTAACCGAACATTTAAATAAGACATCCCAAGCTGTTTTTGCTGACCTCTCTGCAAGCATTAAAGCCAGATTCAAGGAAGCAACTGAAGAATTACAGAACTCTGGGATTATCGAGCAAGCCTGTCAAAACGGAGACTTAGCTCCTGACTTCTCCTTACCGAATACAATGGGGAAAACCATCACCCTTAGTGAGTTACTTAAAGTCGGGCCAGTGATCATTTCCTTCTATCGAGGGAAATGGTGTACGTTTTGCAACCTAGAATTACAAGCTTTCCAGCGCATCTCTCCCAACTTAAAAGATCTAGGAACTACTCTCGTTGCCATTTCACCTCAAACTTTTGATCATTCATCTGGCACAGTTGACCAAAATCAACTCATATTTGATGTTCTCAGCGATCGCGGTAATGCCATCGCTCGAAGCTATGGTTTAGTCTTTCGCTTACCAGAATCTCTCCGAGTCCTCTATCAAAGCTTTGACATCGATCTTCCCGCTTACAATGGTGATGAAACCTTTGAATTACCTATTCCAGCAACCTACATTATTAGTCAAGATGGTAAAGTTGCTCTATCTTTTATCAATGCAGATTACACTCAACGCCTTGACCCTCGGGACATTATGAAAACGTTACGCTCTCTTAAAAATGGGCAATCTTAAAGAAAAAGACAATTGACCCATTACCGATAAACTGTTACCAGTGAGTAGCACTTTAAAGGTAGACTTGAGAGCGGAAAATTTTATTCCAGGGAGTTCCCATGAAAGCAACAGGACATTGCCAGTGTGGTGCAGTTACCTACTCGGCCGAAGGGATAGAAACAGATGTTCATAGTTGTCACTGCAACATCTGTGTACGATGGACAGGTGGCCCTGCATTTGCTGTGAGTGTTGGTCAAGTCACATTTGAAGGAGAGGAAAATATCAGTCGATTTGATTCATCAGAATGGGCCGAGCGAGGATTTTGTCGTCGTTGTGGGACTCATCTTTTCTATCGTTTGAAAGAGGCAGATCAATATATGCTTTGGATGGGCACGTTTGATGATTCAACCCAATTCAATCTGGCCGGAGAAATCTTCATTGACCAAAAGCCCCACTTCTATGATTTAGCAGGCGATCACCCACGACTAACCGGTGAAGAATTTATGGCTTCAATCATGAACAATTAAATTGATAAAGTTACAGGGAAATGAAACCCACTTGAATACCTCTTCGATTAAAATAGAGAAAGCAGTCCCCCTGATACCCTAGCGTGCAAATAACTTTTCTTGGAACTAGCTCCGGTGTCCCTACGCGATCGCGTAATGTTTCGGCGATCGCCCTTCGTCTTCCTCAAAAGTCTGAACTCTGGCTCTTTGACTGCGGAGAAGGGACTCAGCACCAATTCCAACGCAGCGATCTCAAAGTTAGCCAACTTCGGCGAATCTTCGTGACTCACATGCATGGCGATCACATCTTTGGCCTGATGGGTTTACTTGCCAGTTGTGGGTTAGCCGGAAGCATGGAACAAATCGATATTTATGGCCCTCCCAAACTGAGCGAATACCTGCAAGGATGTATCCGCTATTCCCAAACCCACTTTTCCTATCCAGTTAAGGTGCATACTGTAGAACCCGGTGTAATTTATGAAGATGCAGAATATCGCGTCATCTGCGGCCCCTTAAAACATAAAGTTCCCGCCTTTGGCTATCGAGTGCAAGAAAAAGACCGTCCAGGACGCTTTGATGTTGCTCGCGCTCAGTCTCTTGGCATTCCGCCCGGCCCCCTCTATGGCAAGCTGAAAAAAGGAGAATGGATTACGCTCCCTGACGGGCGCAAAATTCACGGTGCGAAACTTTGTGGCCCCACTCAAGTGGGCAGAAGTTTTGTGTATTGCACCGATACTATCTTTTGTGAAGGAGCAGTAGACTTAGCCCAAAATGCTGATTTACTAGTACATGAATCTACCTTTGCCCATCAAGATGCCCAACTCGCCTACGATCGCCTCCATTCTACTTCTACTATGGCCGCTCAAGTTGCCCTAGCTGCCAAAGTTAAGCAACTCATGCTCACCCATTTTAGTCCCCGATATGCCCCAGGCAACGCCCTACAACTGGAAGATTTATTAACTGAAGCACGGGCAATTTTTCCCGAAACGGATATGGCCCATGATTTTCTTAGTTATGAAATTGCTCGCCAAATCTCCAATCATTAAAAATCATAAAGAGATTGCAGAAAAATACCCAATATCCCTCACAATAGGAGAATGAAGCAAAAGACTCAAGTATTTATACTTAACCTGTGTTATTACGACCCTGTACCGATAAGATAAAAGGTGTGGATTATGATGCCAACTCTGCAATACTCAATCACCATGATTAAAGATGAAGCCCGTCATTTAGTTGATGTGGGTTCCGTCGAGAGGTTACAGCCGATTTACAGTTTGTGCCGTTATATTCCCAGTCGAGAATGGGAATCTGTAGAATTAGAATTAGAAAACCACGGATATTTACTGCGCGATCGCATTGTTGATTTACTGGGCAGAGAAGACTGGAGAGAAGACTAACTAGATTTGAGGCAAGGGGTAAAAGCAAGAGAGAAAAGGAAAAACAGCTTTTACCCTTTCCTTTCTTAAGCTTTGGTGAATGACAAGCTTTCAACAGAAAGGGTAAAACATCTCCTGCTGTTCCCCTTAACTCCATGAAAAAGAGACTCTTCTGAATTGCATCAGAGAGTCTCTTCGTTCTCAGGAAACAAAAAACTATAAACTGGTACTCCCAGCAGAAGGCTTCGGTTCTTCTGCTGCCGTTTCTTTTGTTTCTTCTTCTTCCTGTGGTTTAGGAGCTGGAGGAGGCGGAGGAGGAGCATCCGGGAAGATTTCCTCATAGATCTTGATATACTGATCTGCTGAAAGATCCCAACTATAATTTTGGCGCATCGCTCGCTGTTGCAGTTTTTTCCAATATTCCTTATATCGGAAGCCTTCCATCGCCTTAATCATAGAGCTAAACAAATCTAGGGGTTCGTAGCGATCGAAGCAATACCCAGTTCCTAACTCTTTCGCCGGATCGTGGAAGCTCACCGTATCCACTAAACCGCCGGTACGACGCACAATGGGAATGCAACCATAACGCATCGCTAACATTTGGCTAATGCCACAAGGCTCAAACCGAGACGGCATCAAGAACGCATCACATCCGGCATAAATGCGTCGAGCTAGGGCATCATTATAGAGCAACTGAACCGAAACCCGTCCTCGATAGCGGGAAGCCAAATCCCACATTTGCGTTTCATAATAGCGATCGCCCGTTCCCAACAACACAAACTGGGCATCCGTATACGCCATAAACCGATCCAGAATTTGCAGCGCCAGATCGATCCCCTTCTGCTCAACTAACCGGGTAACCATCCCAATTAAAAACGCCCCTTTATTAACTTCCAATCCAATTTCTTCCTGTAAAGAAACCTTATTTATCGGGCGTTTTTCCAACGTATCTGCATTAAAATTCTGATACAGATATCTGTCCGTTTGTGGATTATAACTCTCTGTATCAATACCATTCAAAATACCGATACTTTTACCGCTCACATAAGAAAGTAAACCCTCTAAATTTTCACCATATTCTGAGGTTTTAATCTGTTCCGAATAAGTTGGCGAAACCGTCGTCACCTTATTAGCAAATTGCACGGCTGCTGCCATAGTATTATGGCCTTCCATATACCAAGGACACCAAGTAATCTGGTCTAAATACCAACGCCAAGGACCTTGATAGGCCAAATTATGAATCGTAAACACAGTATTAATATCTGGTGTTTCATGCAACCACACCGGCAACATGCCCGCGTGCCAATCATGGCAATGGACAATACTGGGTCGCCAATAATTCCAAGCAAACTCAGCAGCCGCATTCGCAAATAACGTAAACCTCCATCCTTCATCTTCGCCAAAATAGACATTGCGCCCCGAAAAAGAAGGATGGCCAAACAAATAGAGCGGCACATCAGATTTAGGTAAAAAAGCCTGATAAATTTCAAAATCTTGGAACATTGCTGTTCCTTTCCAAACCGGTTCTTCCGGGATATCTATTTTATCCGGTAAAAAACCATAATAGGGCATGAAAACCCGCACATCATGACCCTTTTTTCGTAAGACTTTGGGCAGTGCACCAACGACATCACCCATACCACCCACTTTAGCCAATGGTGCTGCTTCTGCGGCAACAAATAAAATCTTCATGTTTGCGATTAGTTCTGTAACATCTTGTCAAGGGGACGTGAAATAAGAGTAATTCTGAGATAGACTTACCGGATCTAGAGTACCGCAGGCTGTGACCAAAACCAATGGGGTCATAGGTAATAGGTAATGGCAGAGGGGTAATGGGCTGGCAAGCTTAATTTTGGGCGTAAGAGTGTAGGTTGGGTTGAGGAACGACACCCAACACCAATTCAACCTACACTACTCACTGTAGGTTGGCTACAATTCTAACTCCTCCTCTTCAAGCTCAACGTTGAGATCGGGTAAATCACCACCATTAGTCAATCCATTAACGTCCTCCTCACTGACTGGGGTTACGGAGTTAGCAGAAACCACCGCTCCCATATCGAGTTTCTGGCGTACCTGATTTTCCACCCCTTGAGTAAACGGAAGATTCTCCTGCATATACTGAATGGTATTATCTCGTCCTTGGCCAATATTATTACCATCTTTACTGTACCAAGCACCTTTTTTGGTAATCACTCCAGTCTCTTCGGCAATATCCAAAAGACAGCCCATAGAGGAGATACCTTTACCAAAAATAATATCAAATTCGGCAATCCGGAAGGGAGGAGCAACCTTGTTTTTAGCTACTTTCACTTTCGCCCGAATCCCGTATTCTTCTGAACCTTTTTTCAAAGTTTGGATACGGCGGATATCGAGACGAACAGAGGCATAGAACTTGAGGGCATTACCGCCAGTAGTGGTTTCAGGATTGCCATAAACGACACCAATTTTTTGCCGCAGTTGGTTGAGAAAGATCACGGTACAGCCTGATTTGCCAATATTACCCGTGATTTTACGCATAGCTTGGCTCATCAATCGGGCTTGGGCACCCATGGGCGCATCTCCCATATCGCCTTCAATTTCTGAGCGGGGGACTAAAGCTGCTACAGAGTCTACGACTACAATATCAACCGCAGCCGATCGCACCAACTGATCGACTACCTCTAGAGCCATTTCTCCCGTATCGGGCTGGGAAACGAGCAAGTTTTCAATATCAACACCCAAAACTGAGGCATAGGTGGGATCTAGGGCATGTTCGGCATCCACAAAGGCGGCTACACCTCCCCCTTTCTGGACTTCAGAAATGGCATGGAGTGCTAAGGTGGTTTTCCCAGAACTTTCTGGGCCGTAGATTTCAATCACTCGCCCTTTGGGTAACCCTCCCCCTAGGGCTAAATCTAGGGTGAGTGCCCCTGTAGGAATGGTTTCGACTTTCATCCGCCCCACATCACCCAGGCGCATGATTGCACCTTTACCAAAACTACGCTCAATCTGGGTGAGAACGGCTTTCAGGGCTTTCTGCTTATCGGAATTTTCGCTGGTTTTTGCAGGCATAGGTTTGTGTTGACGTAAAGTTCATCATTGATTCCTATTGTAGACAAATCTCACTCCGAAAGCAGACATGATTTTTAATTTTTAATTTTTAACGGGTCACTGAGCGTAGCCGAAGTGTTAATTGATTACGACTGGGATAGGCGCTTGACCTCTTGCCCACCCAGCAATTGGTCGGCTTCTCGGAGAAGATCGGGAATAATATCGGCATGGGGACTGTTGGCTAAACAGGGAGCCAGGTCAACCTTGAGGTTATGGGCTTTATTGCCGGGAAACCAGTGACTGCCATTACCGAGCAGGTTATAGCGCATTTTGGCATACTCGACTAAATCGTAGGCTAGGGCCAGATTCCTGAGCCAGAGAATGGTATGAATATTGATCTGGTTGGGAGTAGCTTCAGGAGTCGGCAGGCCAACATGCCACGTTTTGTACCAATTTTCCCCGAAAGTGGCGATCGCCGCTTCTTGCAAACGACTCAGAATAGGTGTTAAGACTTCATCCGCCCGATCTAAAAGGGATAATACCTTTAGATGCTCGTCAAAATCACTCGGACAGGCTGCACCTAAACTCAGAGTATGGACTTGGGGATGACTCAGACAAAACAGGTCATTAAACACCATCGGACTTAGAGGAGCGCAAAGATCTACCAGTTTTTGCGGCGGTTTATAGAGTTGTCCTCCTTTATCCGAAGGACTAATGATAAACACTCCCACATCATGCCTTTGAGCCGCTTCAATAGCCGGCCAGTTGCGTTGATTAATGTAGTACCAATGGAGGTTTACATAATCAAATTCACCCGTTTCAATCGCTTGGGTAATGATATCCGTGGGGCCGTGAGTAGAGAAGCCAATAAAGCGAATTCTGCCCTGTTTTTGGTACTCGCGAGCCACATCTAAACAGCCTCCAGGACGAACAGTTTGATGGATAATCTCTTGAGTATTAATTCCGTGAATGCCTAACAGATCGATGGTATCGAGTTGCAGGTTCTGGAGGGAAGTTTCAAGGTTTTGGCGAAAGACTTCGGGGTCGGCTTGGGGAGAAACCTTGGTTTGGATAATGAACCGATCGCGGGGCAATTTCGGTAAAATCTGACCCAATTGTAGCTCTGATGTGCCATATCCCCTAGCCGTTTCGATATGGGTAATTCCCAGGTCTAAGCCACGGCGAATGGTTGCTTCTAGATTTTTCTGATTATCTTCTGGAATCTCCGATAGAGCCTTATCTTGCCACTTGTATTGATAGCGCATTCCTCCACAGGAGAAGATAGGCATCGGGAGATCGGTTCTGCCAAATCGTCGATACTGCATGATTGATGGGGTTGATCGGATTCAGAGGGTCTGGGAAAATGGAGCGATCGCCTTCATCGTGAACCAACACTCCTTTTCTCCAAATTTTACCCACTCCCCAGTCATCCTAACACTGATCGCCAGAAGACATAAACAGTTAAAGCTAACTTACCAGTCTGACCGCAATCAACGATAAGATCATAAGATAAACTTAATGTCTCTTTTGGATGGTTACGGCGCAGGTTGGACACATCTAAGGCAGACTCCAGTAACGTTTACCTATCTTCAATCGATCATGAATATGGATATCTCAGAATTAGATCATTTAGAAAACTCAGTTCAAGACTTATTATCAGCAGCTAAACTTGAACTTGAAGCCACCCGTTTAGAGCAACAACGGGATGAACAGGTTCAATCTGCTGTGGCCGAAATTGAAAAACGACTGAAACCTTTATTAGCAGATGTAGAAAAAACCCTCACTGACTTTGATAATTTCAGTTTAGGTGATAGTGTTACCCGACAAAAGTTAGAAGAAAAAGCTGCTGATTTACGTCAACAACTCGAAGAAGCTCCTATTTTAGCTGCCCAAGTGGCCGATCGCCAACTCATTCTAAATGAAGAACGCTTACTCGATGAACAGTTAGCCGAGCAAACTTATCGCTGGCGGCAAGAATTAAAAGCTGATTTGCTCGATATGATTGCCGAACAAGAAGACTTTTATAGTGCTACCGATGCAGCCGTTGCCATTCGCCCCTATATTCAAGACCTCAAAGCCATTCAAGGACTAGATGAAGTGGTTGAAGCTCTCATCCATCAAATCAATTTATATAGCAAAGAAGGGCCCGTCGCTCGGTTGCGAGGCAGCCATGACCAAACCCTAAATTTTATCTACGATAAAGCCATGGAAAACCGAGCTAGGGTAGAATTACCTCGTAATGTTCAGCCCAAAACTCGCCATCGGGTATCGGAAAAACAACCGAATCCCTACATGCTTTTGGAGGGGAAAGTTGTGGTATTTGGAGGTCATGATAAATTAGCAACAGCCGTCAAGAATCGTCTGCGAGCATCTAAGGTGGACTTAAATTGGTGTACAGCTCAAGATGGCTTACAAATGGCTCAACAAATGGAAAGTCATATCGCCAGTGCTGATTTAGTTTTAATTATTACGGGTTATGCGAGCCATGCTCTAACGGAAAAAGCTATGCAAGCTGCTCAAAATGTCGAGCTTACCCCAGAAATGATTAATACAACAGGGATGACCAAGGTGTTGGAAAGAATTGAGATAGCTTTAAAATCAAGACTTTTAGCTCGTCGATTAAATAATTCTACTAAATCCTAGTTTTTAGGGCATTGTGCGCTGGTAATGGGTGATTATTTCCTATTGCCTAGCGCTTCGTACTATACAAGTTAACCTTCTAAAACTTGCGCTCAACGCTTGACTCTATATTTTGGCCTATTGTAAGCTGATTTTAATGTGAAGGTAATAATAAAAATGGCCTCAGAAGAACAGAAAACAACGGGTGCAGATGCAGTGGATGTGGCGATCGCCCAAGGAATTGATTTAGATGGCAGTCCCATTCCCTCAGCCAAGTTAGAGTTATATCATAACGTTATGGGTTTGGAAGCTAATCGCCAACGCAGTGGAGTCAGTAATACGATGCGATCGCGCATTGTTCGCATTGGAGCCAAGCATTTACCTCAAGATGAACTCAATAAAAAGTTACTCGATGCAGACTTTGCCCCATTAAAGGATAAAGAAATCCGCTTTTATTACGGAGGTTGAATCTTATATAGTGTTTCTCTCTTCTATGAGGTACAGCTTGAAACCTTAGAACCTAAGCCATACAAGCTATTCCCTATTCCCTAGCGCGAAGCGCTATAGAACCCATTGAGGATATTTTTAACCAGTGGTTAATCTTTAGGATCTGTCCAACGGGTTGAGTACGGTATTTTGTAGCGATTTAACTCTATCAAAAATATCTCAAAGGGTTTAAACCAATCTAAGGATGGGCTAAACCTTTTAACACGTTGCCTTTCTCCTGTTCGCTTAATCCCTTCCCCTGGATTAATACCTTAAACCCACCTAAACCTAGGGGATCGATTAACTGGTGTAAGGCATCTCGACGGCTGAACAGTTCAGTAATAGAAAGGGAACTTTCGGATAAGGCTGCCAGGCGATCGCCGAGTCCGAGCGCCATTAAAAACAACCCTTGATCTGTAAACCCTAATGGCTCTAGTCCCCAGCGTTTGCCCTCCTGCTCTAGGCTGGTAAAATCAACGTGGGCCGTGATATCTTGATAGCCGATATTAATATAGGGGCAATCGTGGCGATGGTGGCGCGTATAACATTGTAGCGTTCCCATTGTGCGCCCGGGTTGATAATATCGTTGGGCCGTATATCCGTAATCAATCGCGATCGCATAACCGCGCTCTAAGTGGCTGGCGATCGCCTCTAGCCAGTCTAGCATCGCTAAATTCACTTCCGTGCGATAGCCCTCTGGATAGGCATCCGAGCATAAATCAATGCCCAAATGCTCAAAATATTGAGCTAATTTTTGAGTAGATAACTCCCCTAAAACTTCCACCACATTGTCTTGATTGTCCAGGGTAACAAACACTTCTTGCAGCTTCTCCCCAGAACGCACGACTAAATGTACCGGAAACGCATCGACTAATTCATTAGAAAAAAAACAGCCCTGAATCGAATCTAAATCTGCCCAGTTGCACCAATGAACTCGCGGTTTTTCCTCTAACCAAGGCGCTAAATTTTGTTTCTGTATCTGCCTTAATCCCGGAGATTTTTCCACAATCCGATAATCGAGACTCTGAAAAAAATCGACATCGTAGGTTTCTAACTCCCTTAAGACATCGGCCGCCATGTATCCGGTTCCTGCGCCCATTTCTACCACTGAAAAGGGAGTGGGACAGCGCAAAATCTGCCACATTTGCACCCATTGACGGGCCAAAAGCTGGGCAAAATCTGCTCCTAGACTGGCCGAAGTGAAGTAATCGCCAGATTTGCCAATTTCCGTCTGATAGGTACTGTAATAGCCAAATTCAGGGTGATATAGCACCGATTCCATATATTGAGCAAAGGTAATTTTGCCCCCTGGCGATCGCCTAATTCGATCCTTGAGCCATCGATACAACTGGGGATGATTCTGCTCCTTCATAACGCCCTAATCTTGCTCTGGAGAAGAGGTTCTCACCCGTACAGAATGGGCATGGGAGGGCAACCCTTCTGCATCAGCCAAAGTGATAATGGCACTGGCCATTTTATTTAAGGCAGTGGGGGAATATTGAATTAAGCTTGAATGTTTCATAAAGGTTTCTACCCCCAAGGCTGAGGCATAGCGAGCCGCTCCTGAAGTCGGTAGAGTATGATTGGGCCCGGCTAAATAATCTCCCACTGCTTCTGGAGTCGAATAGCCGAGGAAAATTGCTCCAGCATGGCGAATTTGAGGCAGCAGATCCCAGGGTTCAGCTACTTCCAGTTCTAAATGTTCAGGGGCAAACAAATTAGAGAGTTCTACGGCTTCGTCTAAAGACTCGACGACCACAATTAACCCATAATGGGCGATCGCCTTTTCCGTCAGAATTTGTCGCGGATGGTTAATGAGCTGTTGCTCCACTTCCGTAGCCACCTGTCTAGCTAACGTGCGGTCAGTCGTGATTAAAATTGCCGCCGCCATCGGGTCATGTTCTGCTTGGGCCAACAAATCTGTGGCCACATGCACCGGGTTCGCCTCACTATCGGCAATCACCAGCACTTCCGAGGGGCCCGCCAACGAATCAATTCCCACGACCCCATAGACCATTTTCTTGGCCAGCGTCACATAAATATTTCCCGGCCCCGTAATTAAATCTACCTTGGGAACTGTTTGTGTACCATAGGCTAAGGCGGCGATCGCCTGAGCGCCTCCGATCCGATAAATCTCATCCACCCCAGCCAACTGAGCAGCGACCAGCACGGCTGGACTAATGCCTTGATTAGACCCAGGTGGCGTACACATGACAATTCGGGGGACACCGGCAACCTTAGCTGGGATTGCATTCATCAACACCGTACTCGGATAAGCGGCCCGTCCTCCCGGAATATAAATTCCCGCCCGGTCAACCGGGGTATAATGCTTGCCCAACACCACTTCATGTTCCCCAAAATGGACCCAAGACTTAGGAGCGCGTTGGCGATGAAATGCTTCAATTTGACGACTGGCCAACTCAATGGCATCCAACAACGGTTTATCCACTTGCTGATAGGCTGCCTCTAATTCCAGGGCACTGACGCGCAACTGACTCACCTCGAGTCGTTGGCCATCAAACTCTTCCGTATAGTCCAAAAGGGCCCCGTCGCCGTTGCGCCTTACGGTTTGCAGCACCTGCTGAACCGTCGCCTCTTTATGAACCATTTCCTCATCAAAGGTGCGATCGCAAATCCGCCGTAATTCTGCTTTTGCTTCAGATCGCTGGCTAATAATTCTCAGCATAGGTTAGATTGATTGCCACGTTAAGTCTCCCCATTGACGCAACCCAGACTCCAGAAGCAACCCAAGGGTTTCACCCCCTTAATCCAGGTCATCGTCATCTTATAGCTTAACGTGGATTTGACGGGTCGGGTAAGATCCAACTGAGCAGAATAAATGCTATACTCGAATGTCTGACACTTAATCTTAATATCGGGTCTATCCCGAATACTGTTACTGTTACCCCAAGTTTAAACACCGTGCCTAACATCAAGTCTGCTATCAAGCGCGTTCAAATTGCTGAACGTAATCGTCTCCGGAATAAAGCCTATAAATCTGCGGTAAGGACTCTGATGAAAAAATTCTTTACCGCCGTTGAAGAGCAAAGCGCCAGCCCTAGCCCAGAAAAAGCGCAGGAAATTCAAACCCTGATGAATCAAGCGTACAGCAAAATTGATAAATCGGTAAAACGAGGCGTACTTCACCGGAACACTGGGTCTCGTCGTAAAGCCCGTCTAGCCAAAGCGCTGAAAAAACTGGAAACTCCAGCGGCCTCCTGAAGCCTTTCCCATTCTAATCCCCTGTCAGTTTGGGGTAACTTCATCTCCTAACCCACCGTCAATTCACCCCAAACTCCTTCCCCCTGGGTCATCAGCCCAAGATTGTCCTCCTGAAAATTTGGGACCGATCGCCAGGATTCGGTTAATGATCGAGAGTTGGGTAAAGCGGTTTCGGCTATTGCTGACCCTTGAGAGTGCTTGTTAAACCCTGAAATTTGGGAGAATCATGCAGTTAATCGATACCCATGTACACATCAACTTTGATGTGTACAATCAAGAAAGAGACGATATAAGAAACCGATGGTCTACAGCCGAAGTGGTTCAATTGATCCATTCCTGTGTGACCCCCAAGGAATTTGAAAGTATCCAAACCTTAGCCCACCAGTATGAGGAACTCTATTTTGCCGTTGGTTTCCATCCCCTAGAGAGCCAGGATTGGGTTCCAGAAATAGGGGAGCAAATTTTAAATTTAGCCCAAAGCGATCCCAAAGTGGTGGCGATCGGGGAAACAGGCTTAGATTTTTACAAAGCGAGTAACCGAAAGCAACAACAGCAGGCCCTAGGGGCGCAACTGGAAATTGCCTATAAACTGGATTTACCCGTGATTATTCACTGTCGGGATGCAGCAGCCCCCTTAGCTGAATACCTGAGAAAATTTTACCAAACCCATGGAGAACTCAAAGGGGTGATGCATTGTTGGGGAGGAACACCAGAAGAAACCCAATGGTTTTTAGACCTAGGGTTTTATATTAGCTTTAGTGGCACAGTCACCTTTAAAAAAGCCACTCAAATTCAAGAATCCTGTCAAATGGTGCCCAGCGATCGCCTCCTGATCGAAACCGACTGTCCCTTCCTAGCTCCTGTCCCCAAACGAGGCAAACGGAATGAACCGGCTTATGTTCGCTATGTGGCAGAGGCGATCGCCTCCCTGCGAGACATCCCCTTAGAAACCCTAGCACTCTCAACTACCCAAAACGCCCAAACCCTCTTTCAACTGCCCACGTTGTAGATGGGGGTATCGGAAGATAGAGGGACACACAGACGTGAAGACGCAAAGACGCGTGGAGGAGAGGACACGCAGACACGGAAAAATTGATTCCCTATTCCCTATTCCCTATTCCCTAAATTTGCCTAGCTAATTACCCACTCTTGATAATGAATCAGATTACCGAAACTTCCACCCAGTTTACCCTACCCGATCTGGTCGAAATCCAACGCTCAAGCTTTCGCTGGTTTCTAGAAGAAGGATTAATTGAAGAACTCGATAGCTTCTCTCCCATCTCTGACTATACCGGAAAACTCGAACTTCATTTTATTGGCAAAAACTATAAACTTAAACGTCCCAAATACGAAGTAGACGAAGCCAAACGCCGGGACGCAACCTATGCCGTGCAAATGTATGTGCCCACCCGCCTGATCAACAAAGAAACTGGAGAAATTAAAGAACAAGAAGTCTTCATTGGCGAACTGCCCTTAATGACCGATCGCGGAACCTTCATTATTAACGGGGCAGAACGGGTCATTGTCAACCAAATTGTCCGGTCTCCAGGAGTCTACTACAAATCCGAAACCGACAAAAACGGCCGTCGCACCTACAACGCCTCCCTAATTCCCAACCGAGGCGCATGGCTCAAATTTGAAACCGACAAAAACGGCCTCGTTTGGGTAAGAATCGATAAAACCCGCAAACTCTCCGCTCAAGTCCTACTGAAAGCCCTAGGCATGAGTACGGGTGAAATCTTGGAAGGTCTGCGTCACCCTGACTACTTCCAAAAAACCATCGAAAAAGAAGGAGACTTCTCCGACGAAGAAGCCCTACTCGAACTCTACCGCAAACTGCGCCCTGGAGAACCTCCTACTGTCAACGGTGGACAACAACTCCTAGAGTCCAGATTCTTTGACCCCAAGCGCTATGATCTCGGCAAAGTAGGGCGTTATAAACTGAACCGAAAACTGGGCTTAACTGTCCCCGCCAGCATCAGAGTTCTCACCCCCAAAGACATCATGTCTGCCATCAACTACCTGATTAACCTTGAATTCGATCTCGGTAGTATTGATGACATCGATCATTTGGGGAACCGGCGGATTCGCTCCGTAGGAGAACTTCTACAAAATCAAGTCAGAGTGGGATTAAATCGCCTAGAACGTATCATTCGCGAACGGATGACTGTTTCTGACTCTGACTCCCTGACCCCCACCTCCCTGGTCAATCCGAAGCCGCTTGTAGCTGCGATCAAAGAGTTCTTCGGCTCTTCCCAGCTCTCCCAATTCATGGATCAAACCAACCCCCTAGCAGAACTGACCCACAAACGGCGCTTAAGCGCCCTAGGGCCAGGAGGACTCACCCGCGAACGAGCGGGCTTTGCAGTACGGGATATTCACCCCTCCCACTACGGTCGCATCTGCCCGATTGAAACCCCAGAAGGACCAAACGCGGGATTGATCGGTTCCTTGGCCACTCACGCCAAGGTCAACGAATTCGGCTTTATTGCGACCCCCTACTATCCTGTAGAAAACGGATATGTACGCCGAGACCTAACTCCCCTCTTCATGACGGCTGATGAAGAAGACGACCTCCAGGTAGCTCCCGGAGACATTTCTTGCGATGAAGAGGGCAAAATTTTAGGGGAGATTATTCCCGTGCGCTATCGCCAGGAATTTACTACTGCTGCCCCCACCCAGGTAGACTATGTAGCCGTTTCTCCCGTACAGATTATCTCGGTGGCAACCTCCTTAATTCCGTTCCTGGAACATGATGACGCGAACCGTGCCCTGATGGGATCGAACATGCAACGGCAAGCTGTCCCCCTACTCCGGCCAGAACGACCCTTAGTGGGGACAGGTCTGGAACCCCAAGCTGCCCGCGACTCCGGCATGGTAATTGTCTCCAAGACCAATGGTGTCGTTAGCTTTGTAGACGCAACCAAGATTCAGGTCACTTCCGATCCAGAAACATCGGAGGAGGGTTCAGAAGGAGCGATTCCCCAGATCGTTGAATATCAGTTGCAAAAATATCAACGGTCAAACCAAGATACCTGTTTATCTCAGCGTCCCATTGTTTATGAAGGCGATCGCGTTTTAGTCGGTCAAATTCTGGCTGACGGCAGTGCCACAGAAGGGGGAGAGTTGGCCCTAGGTCAAAATATCCTAGTAGCCTACATGCCTTGGGAAGGCTACAACTACGAGGACGCAATCCTGATTTCCGAGCGTCTGGTTTCCGAAGATCTGTATACATCCATCCACGTAGAAAAATACGAAATTGAAGCTAGGCAAACTAAACTCGGCCCCGAAGAAATCACCCGCGAAATTCCCAACGTCGGTGAAGATTCCCTGCGCAACTTAGACGAAGGTGGCATCATCCGTAAAGGTGCTTGGGTAGAATCTGGGGATATCCTCGTCGGTAAAGTGACTCCTAAGGGAGAATCCGATCAACCCCCAGAAGAAAAACTCCTCCGAGCCATTTTCGGTGAAAAAGCCCGGGATGTGCGGGATAACTCCCTGCGAGTTCCCAATGGTGAAAAGGGGCGCGTGGTAGACGTGCGTATCTTTACCCGCGAAGAAGGGGATGAACTGCCCCCTGGAGCCAATATGGTCGTCCGTGTCTATGTGGCCCAAAAACGGAAGATCCAAGTGGGCGATAAGATGGCAGGACGACATGGGAATAAGGGGATTATTTCCCGGATTTTGCCCCTTGAAGATATGCCCTATCTGCCCGATGGCACGCCCGTGGATATCGTCTTAAATCCCCTAGGGGTTCCCTCCCGGATGAATGTGGGTCAAGTATTTGAGTGTCTGTTGGGATGGGCAGGTGAAAACCTAGAGCGACGGTTTAAGCTCCAACCCTTTGATGAAATGCACAGCCGGGAAATGTCTAGGGCGACAGTACATAACAAACTCAAAGAAGCTGCCCATTACACGGGTAAAGAGTGGCTCTATGACCCCAAAAATGCAGGCAAAATCCAGTTGTTTGACGGTCGCACAGGTGAGGCCTTTGACCGCCCGATTACGGTGGGTAAAGCTTATATGCTGAAATTGGTTCACTTAGTAGATGACAAGATCCATGCTCGCTCAACTGGCCCTTACTCCTTGGTAACTCAACAGCCTTTGGGTGGAAAAGCCCAACAGGGTGGACAACGGTTCGGAGAAATGGAAGTTTGGGCGCTTGAGGCCTTCGGTGCCGCCTATACCTTGCAAGAGTTATTGACCGTCAAATCTGATGATATGCAAGGCCGAAATGAGGCTCTCAATGCCATCGTTAAAGGTAAAGCCATTCCCCGACCGGGAACGCCAGAATCGTTTAAGGTGCTGATGCGAGAATTGCAATCCCTCTGTTTAGACATTGGGGTGCATAAAGTCGAAACTCGTGAAGATGGAGATTCCAGTGATGTGGAAATCGACTTGATGCAAGAAGGAACCGGCCGGCGATCGCCCAATCGACCGACCTATGAATCGATTTCTACTGACTTCTCTGACCAATAAGTGCTTCACGCAGCAGAAGGGGAATGGGTCATAGAGGAATTCCCCATTCCCCATTCCCTATTCCCCATTCCCTATTTCCTATTCCCCATTCCCTAATTCCCATGATCTTCAAAAATCGCGTTATTGATAAAGGCCAACTGAAAAAACTGATTGCTGCTGCATTTACCCAATACGGTAGCGCTCGAACTTCCCAAATGGCAGACCGGCTCAAAAATCTGGGCTTTCGCTTTGCCACTCGTGCTGGAGTCAGTATCAGTGTAGATGATTTGCAGATTCCTCCATCCAAACAAGAATTACTCGAAGCTGCTGAAGAACAAATCCGCGAAATTGAATTGCGCTATTCTAAGGGTGAAATTACAGAAGTAGAACGATTTCAACGGGTAATTGATACCTGGAACTCCACCAGTGAAGCCCTCAAGGATGAAGTGGTCCGCTATTTTAAAGCGACTAATCCCCTGAATAGCGTGTATATGATGGCGTTTTCTGGGGCACGGGGGAATATTTCCCAGGTGCGTCAGTTGGTGGGAATGCGGGGGCTGATGGCCGATCCCCAGGGGGAAATTATTTCCTTGCCCATTAAAACCAATTTCCGGGAAGGGTTAACAGTAACCGAGTATATTATTTCCTCCTATGGAGCCAGAAAAGGTCTGGTGGATACGGCGCTCCGGACGGCAGATAGTGGATATTTAACCCGGCGCTTGGTGGATGTGTCCCAAGATGTGATTATTCGGGAACTCGACTGCGGAACAGCCCGGGGAATTACGGTTGAAGCCATGTGTGAGGGTGATCGCACCCTGATTCCCCTAGCCGATCGCCTGTTGGGTCGCTCTTTGGCTGAAGATGTGGTCTCGGAAACCGGGGAGTTGGTGGCCAAGCGCAATGATTGGCTCAGTGAAGAGCTAGCCAAAGCAGTGGCCCAACACCGGAAAACGGTCAAAGTGCGATCGCCTCTGACCTGCGAAGCGGCGCGCTCGGTTTGCCAGGCGTGCTACGGCTGGAGTTTGGCCCACCATGCCCCAGTGGATTTAGGGGAAGCAGTGGGGATTATTGCCGCCCAGTCGATTGGCGAACCGGGGACCCAGCTCACGATGAGGACATTCCATACGGGGGGCGTATTCTCTGGGGCAGCCCGGGATATCCTGGCTCCGACGGGGGGCAAAATCAACTATGCCGAAGTCAAAACCCGTAAGGTTAAAAGCAAACAGGGCCAAGAAATTCGGGTAGAAACAGGAGGGGTGCTGGAGCTGATTGTGGATGTGGAAATTCGGGAGTTGGAGGCGGGCCAAACCCAGCAGAGTGGGGGTGCTCTTGACCAGAAGAAAAAACACAATATCCACAAAATTCCCATCAGTGCGGGGTCTCGTCTGCTGGTCGAAGATGGGCAGATGATTAAACCCGGGACGATTATTGCCAATACGCCTCCTTCGAGGGCAGCGAGCCGTTCGACGGAGCGGGCAACGAAGGATGTGAGTACGGATATTGCCGGAGAAGTCTGTTTTGAAGGCATCATCCCGGAAGAAAAACGCGATCGCCAAGGGGCAACGACGGTGATTGCCCGGACAGGCGGCCTGATTTGGGTCTTATCTGGGGAAGTCTATAACCTGCCCTCGGATGCCAAACCAGTGGTCAAAAACCAAGACCAGGTGCGATCGCTCGATGTCCTGGCCATGAGTACCATCACCACCAAACATGGGGGACTTGTGCGGCTGCCCGATGGCCCGGAAGGGCGGGAAGTGGAAATTATCACCGCCCAAGTCACTTTAGACCAGGCAACGGTGACAATTAAAGACAAAGGCAGCAAGGAAATCTACTTAATCACGACCCGCGAGGGCGAGCAGTTTTCCCTGCTGGCCACCCCGGGAAGTAAAGTGACCTCTGGCCAAGTCGTTGCCGAACTGATTGACCAGAGCTATCGCACCCTGACAGGGGGAACGGTCCGTTATGCGGGCATTGAAACGAAACGGCGCAGCGGCACGAGCAAATACGGACAAGAGGTGGTGAAAGGGGGAACCCTACTCTGGATTCCGGAAGAGTCCCACGAAGTGAACAAGGATATTTCCCTGCTGATGGTCGAAGATGGGCAATATGTAGAAGCGGGAACAGAGGTGGTCAAAGATATCTTCTGCCAAACCTCTGGGATTGTGACGGTGGTGCAGAAAAACGACATTCTGCGGGAAATCATCATTAAACCGGGAGAACTCCATCTGATTACGGACCCGGAACAGATGCCCGCGGAAGGCATCGTCCGTCCCCCAGAAAGGGTGATGGGCCAAGAAGTCGAGCAGCTCTGCACCCTAGAGATTGTCCAAACCCCAGAAGGGATGGGTGCCCTGTTGCGCCCGGTGGCGGAGTACCCCGTCTCGGATAATCCTCCGGGGCCGTCTACTTCGACAGGGGAAAAAGATTTGATTCAACTGCGCACGGCGCAACGGTTGCCCTACAAGGATGGCGAGCGGATTAAGTCGGTTCAAGGGGTAGACTTGGTGCGCACCCATTTAATCCTGGAGATTAACCCAGACTATGCGGGCGAAACCTCGAGTGCGGGAGCGAGTTCTTTGCAGGGCTTAGAATTGGTGGCCGACATTGAACTGGTGCCGGCTCCGGAGTTGAACGAAACGACGGAAGAGGGAGAGGTGATTGAAGTGATGCGCCTCCAGTTGGTGATTCTAGAGTCTCTATTGATTCGCCGGGAAGGAATAGCAGACCTGACCCAAGGACAAATCCGGACGCAACTGTTGGTGGCCGATGGGGCCCAAGTTGGGGCTGGGGATGTGATTGCTTCAACGGAGATTCTGTGTAATTCCCCAGGGGAAATTGCTGGGCTTCGGGATGAGGATGAGCAGGTGCGGCGGTTGCTGGTGGTTCGAGGGAGCGATCGCCGAACCCTAGATCTGCAAGAGCAAATCGACCAGCTCCAAGTGAAGGAAGGAGACCTACTGGTGGCGGGAGAGGAGGTTGCGCCGGGCATTCGGCTTCCAGAGTCGAGCAAGGTTGAATTTATTGACCCCACCGACAAAACTCTAGTCCTGCGTTCTGCCCGTCCCTACCGAGTTTCTCCAGGTGCGGTGTTGCACCTGGGAGACGGGGGACTGGTCCAACGGGGGGATAAGTTGGTTCTGTTGGTCTTCGAGCGGGCGAAGACGGGGGATATTATTCAAGGTCTGCCCCGGATTGAAGAACTGCTGGAGGCGCGCAAACCGAAGGAAGCCTGTGTCTTAGCCCGTCGTCCTGGAGAAATCCAAACGGTGGAAGGGGAAGATGACGTGCGAGCCATCCGGGTGGTGGAAATTGATGGGACTTTGACCACGTATACGCTGCTGCCGGGCCAGAGCTTGATGGTGGTAGAAGGAGAACGGGTGGAAGCGGGAGGCCCGATTTCTGATGGTCAACAAAATCCCCACGAACTGCTCGAGATTAAGTTTGGCTGGTATTTGGAGCAGGGAATGTCCCATTACGAAGCGGCGATGGCGGCTTTGGCTGAGGTGCAACAGTTTTTGGTGGATGCGGTGCAAGGGGTTTATCAGTCCCAAGGGATTGATATTGCGGACAAACATATTGAGGTGATTGTTCGGCAGATGACTTCTAAGGTGCGCCTAGATGATGGGGGAGATACGACGATGTTGCCTGGGGAGCTGATGGAGTTGTACCAAGTAGAGCAAGTGAACGAGGCGATGTCGATTACCGGGGGCGCGCCGGCTAAGTATACGCCGGTGTTGCTGGGGATTACGAAGGCTTCGCTGAATACAGATAGCTTCATCAGTGCGGCGAGTTTCCAGGAGACGACGCGGGTGCTGACGGAGGCGGCGATCGAGGGTAAGTCGGACTGGTTGAGGGGCTTGAAGGAAAATGTGATTATCGGGCGCTTAATTCCGGCAGGAACTGGGTTTAATGCCTATGAGGATGGGTTTAGGGGCCAAATTGCCCCGGATTATGATACGAGGGGGGATCTCGATGACGAAATTGTGGGATCGGGTCTATCAGACAGCTTCTTGCCTGGCCATGGATATTCGGGTGGGTCTGATGATTCCGAATATGGGGTAAGGTCTGATGAGTTTTCTGCTCCGACTGGCCGGAATATGTCATATCCGATGTTTGATAATTCAGAGTCGGATGTGGATGATTTGCAGGATTTGGTGGTCGATGACCGCACAGCCTACCGTTTAGATCCAAAATCGAGCGCCCAGAAGGCAGGGACTAAAAAGGGCAAAACCCCGAAAGGAAAGGCAAAAAAGGCCGAGCCGGCGATCGATATGGATTTAGATTTGGAGGAGGAAGAGCTAATCTATGATCCAATGGAGGATGATCAGGATTAGCTAGAGCGCTTGGCGCTCTAGAAAAGGCAGTAGGGGCTTGCATCTTGTTTGCCCCTACTTGTTGTCCTCAGATCATTTCTCTATGAAGATTCACGTTCACAAGAGACTGGGGCCTTTTGCTTTGCCCTTTAATTTAATCCTAACCAACTTAGAACACCCTGTCCGGTGACGTATTCAATGACTAGAGTAACGCTAAAACCGACCATGGCGGCTCGACCATTGAGGCGCTCGGCATAATCGTTAAATCCGAGTTTGGGTTGAGGGAGTTTGGGGGATACAGTGGGTTTGAGTTCAGCCATAATTGAGGATAAAAGTCGTTAAAGTTTACAATTCTTAATATTTCCCCTAATTATAATGCCATTTGAGTCCTTTCTGCTCAGTCAGGAATACCCTAGAGCAGTTATATAGCACGTCTCTCTTCTGGAGGAGTACAGCTTGAAACCTTAGACCCTAAGCAATACAGGCTATTCCCTAGGGAATAGGGAGTAGGAAAGGCAGAAAGCCTCTAGATCCCTGATCGCCTCGTAGTCAGCTAATTTGCCCCACTTACCCATTTTTAATTTTTAATTGATATAAGCTGGATCTAGAGGGATTTCAGCATGAAGAGGTAATTGATGGATATCGGAGTTCCTAAAGAACGGAAAGATCAAGAATTTCGGGTGGGACTCACCCCTAGTAGTGTACGGGTGTTGACTGAACGGGGTCATCAGGTCTTTGTGGAAACTGGAGCAGGTGACGGGGCTGGGTTCATAGATGGAGATTACTTAGATGTGGGGGCAAAGATTGTCCCTTCTCCAGATCTGGCATGGGATCAGGAGTTGGTAGTAAAGGTAAAGGAACCGTTAGCTTCTGAGTATGGGTTTTTGACTTCTGGAAAGTTATTGTTTACTTATCTACATTTGGCGGCCGATCGCCCCTTAACGGAAAAATTAATAAAATCGGGGACATTGGCGATTGCCTATGAAACCGTAGAATTACCCGATGGTCGCCTACCCCTGCTCACGCCCATGAGCGTTATTGCTGGCCGGCTATCTGTGCAGTTTGGGGCCCGTTTCTTAGAGCGACAACAGGGGGGGCGAGGAGTTCTATTAGGCGGTATTCCAGGAGTTAGTCCCGGACAAGTAGTCATTCTTGGCGGCGGTGTCGTTGGTACAGAAGCCGCCCGCATTGCCATAGGAATGGGAGCCAAAGTCCAAATTCTAGATATTAATGTGGAGCGCCTGGCAGAGCTAGAAACCCTATTTGGTTCCAGAGTGGAATTGCTCTATAGTAATTCGGCCCAAATTGAACGAGTGGTTCCCGAGGCAGATCTGCTTGTTGGGGCTGTATTAGTCTTAGGTCGTCGTGCCCCTCAATTGGTTGCCCGCAGTTTAGTGGGGAGAATGAAACCTGGTTCGGTGCTGATTGATGTTTCCGTTGATCAAGGGGGATGTATCGAAACCCTGCACCCCACTTCCCACACCCAACCCATCTATATAGAGGAAGGGGTTGTCCATTATGGTGTCCCCAATATGCCAGGAGCCGTACCTTGGACAGCAACCCAAGCCTTGAATAATGCCACGCTGCCCTATGTGTTGCAATTAGCCCATGCGGGAGTCGGCGCTCTGAAGCAAAATCCTGCTTTGGCCAAGGGAGTGAATATCAAGAATAATCATATTGTCCATCCAGCCATTCATGACTGCTTTCCAGATTTGGTGACTTGAGGAATTGAGAGTATACCAGGAAGAATGGGAGTCGGTTATGCCCCGTCTTCATGTACTTCCTGAAGAATCTGCGTCTCTTTAGAGCATAGAATGTCAAAAGCGTCTCACTTTGCGGTACAACTAGAAGTAAGATAAACCGATAAAAAACTTTACTGAATCTGGAGGAAAAAACTATGGATTGGCGTGTAGTCATTGTTTTACTACCGATCGCTATAGCTGGAGGATGGGCCCTTTTCAATATTGGTGCAGCCGCTTTAAATCAGATTCAGAACTTGTTAAACAACGAGGAAGCGTAGATTGCCACAATCAGGTAAATCCCTGATGTGCTGGGGGGCTAGATCTCCTAGCCCCCTAATTGTTGGTTCTATGGAATCGATATCTTTCGTGATAGCCAATGGTGATCCAATTCTCCGACCTTATTCCCTATTACCTATTCCCTAGCGCGAAGCGCTATAACTTGTGACAAATGGAGATTTTGCAATCCATTCCTCCCTTACCTCCTTCTCTGGAGATTTGGCAACAAACGATGAGTTGGCAACCTACCCCCAGCCAATTAGATCAATTCCAGCAGCTCTATGGCTTAATTTTAGCGGGGAATCGTCACATGAATTTAACCCGCATTACTGAGCCAACCGAGTTTTGGGAAAAGCATTTATGGGATTCTATTCGCCCTCTGGCGTTTGGTCTAT
This sequence comes from Roseofilum reptotaenium CS-1145, assembly GCF_028330985.1. Classification (NCBI taxonomy): domain Bacteria; kingdom Bacillati; phylum Cyanobacteriota; class Cyanophyceae; order Desertifilales; family Desertifilaceae; genus Roseofilum; species Roseofilum reptotaenium. Next base: position 25,276 of record NZ_JAQMUE010000021.1, read on the forward strand.
CTTCCCCTCAACCGCAAGATTTACCGCTCCAACCGTGGACTACGGATCGACCCCTGCGAGGTCTGGATATTGGCACTGGGGGAGGATTTCCTGGATTTCCGGTGGCGTTTAGTTTAGGAGCAATTTATCCGCAATTAGAGTTAACGTTGCTCGATAGTACGCAAAAGAAGATCCTGTTTTTAGAAGAGGCGATCGCCACCCTAAAGTTACCCGATATTAGGGCTACTGTGGGCAGAGCTGAACAGATTCATCACCAACCCGACTATTATCAACAGTATGATTTTTGTTTAATCCGAGCTGTAGCCAACGCTGAAGTCTGTGTACAGTATGCCTTTCCCTTTTTGAAACCAGGGGGTCTGGTCATTTTATATCGGGGGCGCTGGACTCAGGACGAGGAAAAAATCCTCAACCAAACCCTACGCAGTTTAAGAGGAAATTTAATCTGGATAGATGCCTTTATCACTCCACTCAGTCAAGCCACGCGACACTGTATTTATGTGCGAAAGGAATGTTTACCATTACCGGTTACCCGTTCCCTATAAACCATAGATAAAGTTAATCAATAAGGGAACTGTAAACATCATTAAGATACTTAAAGGTGCGCCCACTTTGGTAAAGTCAAAAAACTTATAGCCTCCTGGACTATACACCATGGCATTCGTTTGATATCCAATCGGAGTCATAAAACTATTGGAAGCAGCAAAAACAACCGCATACATAAAAGCATAGGGGTTCAAGTCTAGGGTTTTAGCGACTTCCACAGCAATGGGTAACATTAGAATGACGGAGGCATTATTAGAAAGAATTTCAGTAAGCAGGGAAGTGATAATAAAGAAAAAGAACAGTATCCAATAACCCGAAAAATTTCCTCCTAAATGGATTAAGTTTTGAGCCAACCATTGAGTTGCACCAGATTTATTCATCGCTATACCTAGGGGAATTAAACCGGCTAAGAGGAAAATGACATCCCAGCGCACAGACCCATAAATTTCCCCTGGTTTTAAACATCCCGTCATAATCATTAACACTACACCAGTTAAAGAACTGACCAAGATCGGCAAGATATTAAAAGCGGCTAACAAAATCACTCCGGTTGTAATTCCTAGAGCTGTCTTTGCTTTTTGTCGCCTTGAAATATCTACAGGTTTTTCTTCTAAAACCAGTAACTCACGGGTCGTTTGTAAACCCAAGAAACTCTGTCTTGGCCCTTGAATTAATAACAAATCCCCAAATTTCAATCGGATTTTACCAAGTCGTCCTTGGACGAATTCTGCACCTCTTCTAATGGCTAATACGGTCGCATTGTAGCGTTGTCTAAATCGCAATTCTTTTAAGGTAGTTCCAATCAATCTTGAATTCGATAAAATTAGAACTTCTGCAATTTTTTCTTCTCCTGAAGCGATGACTTTTTCTATGGGTTGTTCTTGAAATTTGACATCGGCTAAAATTTCTAGTCCCCTGGATTCTCGAATTTTGAGTAATTCGTCTCGACTGCTCCGAATCACGAGAATATCACCGGCATTTAGAACTTTATCCCCTAGAGGTTGGGAAAAGCGCTGTTTATCACGAATAATTTCGAGTACATCTAAGTCAAATTTACGCTGAATTTTGGTTCTTTGTAACGTCTTACCAATTAAGCTCGATCGCGGACTAATGACGACTTCACTGACATAGTCTTTAAGGTTATAATCTTCTCCTACAAGGTGAGTTTGATGATCGGGGAGTAATTTGGGCGCGACCAAAGCTAAATAGGTGAGGCCAATAATAAATACTAATATTCCCAATTTGGTAAACTGAAAGACTGAAAATTCACCATAGCCAAGTTGAGCCGATACACCACTGGCGAGAATATTGGTTGATGTGCCGATTAAGGTGAGCAATCCGCCTAAAATTGTGGAATAAGATAAGGGAATGAGTAACTTACTGGGTGAAATTTTTTGGCGTTTACTCCATTCTTCAATAATCGGCAAAAAAATGGCTACAATTGCGGTATTATTAATGAATCCTGAGATAGGCCCGACAATTGAACCCATGACGAAAACTTGCTGAGAGGGATGATTTCCTGCCCAACGGATTATCCGGTTCCGGACAACTTGAATCACACCGGTTTTGGTGATTCCTGCACTGAGGATAAACATGGCCATAACGGTGATTGTGGCAGGATTACTAAAGCCAGAAATCCCTTCTTCAGGAGTGACCAGTCCCAGTAACATTAAAGCAATGGCAATGGAGAGAGCGGTAATATCGGCAGGTAGCCATTCTGTAATGAAAGAAATTAAACCAAGAACAACAACAGTCAGCGTGAGAATAATGGGCATAGTTGGGGATTAGTGATTTAGAACAGAGAACGAGATGCTTTTCCCTGTTGATTGTTGAGTGTTTAAGGACTGGGGAGTTGAAGTTGTTGTAAGTTGGTGAGGTGTTCGGGGCAAAGGGTGGCAACGCCAGCAACCATGACTTTGCTACTGAATCCAGCAACGGCTTGTGCTTGTGTTTCGGTAACGCCTTGTGCAGCGAGTTGTTGAGCTACCGTGTTGATATGTTCTTGGAGGGTTTGTCCAGAGTTTAAGGCGCTGCATGTTTGTTGGGCTAATTCTAGGGCTTTTTCTTGTCCGATCGCCTGATAAGCTTGTTGTTCGAGGGGCGTTAATAAGGTGGGAAGGAAGTCTTCAAAACTGGCAGGGGTAAGGGGAAGTTGAGCTAATGCAGGGGAGGTGAGACTAACCAGGAGGGAGGTTAGGCTGAGACAGGAGAGTTTGGAGATTAAGGACATGGGTCACGAGTTATTGATCAGATTTTTCCTAGTTTAGCAATTGCATCAGGAATTGCCCTAGGGTTCGAGTTCCTCAAACGTGACTTGGCGTAAGTTGGGGGGAACGATCAGGCGGCGGAAACTGGTTTTATGGCTTTCCCGCTGACCGATCAGTTCGACGGCGATCGCCTCAAATTGGATTTCCATGGCTCCTTTGGGGACAGTAAAGTTAAACAGAATACTGCGACGATCTCGACCATCCGGAACCAGATCGACGATCCAGCGCGGTTCTTCTAAGAGGGTACGGGTTTGGGCATCTACTAACCAGTATTTAATGTGGATATGGGGCGATCGCGTGGCTAAAGAGGCTTTAATGGGAATAATTTCTTCAGCGATCCAGTCCCGCTCTGGTGCTTCTAAGAGGGGAGTCGGTAAAGGAGGTGGAAAAGATAGGGCTTCTGGTTCAGATGATTCTTCTGGAGTCTCAGATCCAATATCTGCCTGGGTGTAGCTCCGATCTAAGACAATTTCTTGGGACTCTTCTGCTGGCGCGAGGAGCAAGGGAAAACTGGCGGTACCTTCTAAACTATGGGTAGAGTCCTCTTCGACTAACTCGCCTTCAATCACATTATCTTCTTCAAAGTCTGCCGCGATCGCCTCTTCTTCTTCTGAGTTGGTATTACCTTCTACCCAATCTTCTGCTTCTTTAGCTAGATCGTTGAGTCGCTCGCTAAATTTATCTTGCAGATGTAGGGAGTGAAATGCTTCATCTACGGGGGAAGGGGGAGAGGGTTCTGGGAGTTCGGGCGTTTCTTCCTGGGCTTGGTGGTTGAGATTCAGGGGGGGTAAGGTGAGATTGAGCTTCGGTTTGGGGAGTTCAGATGAAGGTGGAAGCTGGGGTAAATCGCGATCGGGAGGGGGTTGGATGCCTTGGAGTGAGGGTAATTGCAGATATTTGACTTTGGGAGAGTCAGAGGGGGGAAACAGTTGGGGAGGAAGGGAAGGGGATGCGGACGCTTTCCAGGGTTGATCGGTCTCTGGTGGGGACTCTTTAGCGATGTTGAATAGGTCGAGGTTGACAGTGGGAGGGTTGACAGCCGGAGGCGGAGGGATGGAATCGCTCGTTAGAGGGAAGGGCAGAATGGACGGTTTGCTGGTTTCCTCCGTATCTCGTCGATCGGTAATGGCCTCCATGAGTTGTTGCAAACCGGTAGTAATACTAAATTGGGTTTCGGTGAGGGGGGTTGGCGGAGTTTGGGGGCCTTGAGCGGGAAGAGCTGGAGTTGACCAGGAGTCAAAGAGTTGAGCTTGTCCGAGGATAAAACACAGGGAGGTTAAGGGAGGTAAGTTAAAGCTGTATTCAAAGGGAACGGGTAGGCTTTGCACAATAAGCTGGTGTTTAAGTGCTTGGAGAATTTCCAGGTTTTGGGGGTTTTGCAGAGTAATGGCCAGTTGCAGGCCGATGGGTTGGGGAAAGGTTTGGGGGCGATCGCTGCGTAACTGCCCTGTTATGGTAATGGGAGTGTTGCTGGTTTGCACATACATGGTGCGATCGAGAATGAGTTCTAAAGAGGACAGATCCAGGTTTTCCCAGGATGATGAGGAGCCTAAAACTGGAGTCGGTTTGGGTCGTTCTGGGGGAGGAGGAACGTCAAAGAAGCTACTATCATAGGCTTCGGGTTTTTCGGATTCTTTGAGTTCTTGGGGCGCTTCGGATTCTATCTCTTCTTCTACTTCATCTGGTTCTGGATCTAGACATAACGATTCTAGGGAAACTTGATAGCTTTGGGGAGGTTGGTCTGGAGGATGGGCAATACAAGTAATTTCCCACAGTCCTGGTTTCAGGTAAGTGTAGGGAAAGACGACCATCAGGCCTTCTTTGTTGGTGTGGTGCTGACGAGTTTGAACTTGGGGAGGGGAGGAGGGTTGCAATTGGTAGCTGAGGTGAATGGCGATCGCCGTTTGCGGATAGTTAGAGCGCAGGACTAGACGATATTGTCCCTCTAAAACTTCTACACTAGGGGGTTCTAGGGGTAACCAGGCGCGATCGCCGTCTTTTTGAATGAGAAATTCCCAGGCTTTCATATGTGCTGGTTTGCAGGTGTGCCCATCACGGTTGCTTAATTAGGTCTCATCCTAACCTAATTGGGGTCTGTTGGGCGATCAGATACAGCCTGTTTTTTACCTCAACCCAGGTTGTAGGGGCGAAAAATCTTTCGCTCCTACAGTCCCTAAAGGCTACAACATCACTGTATTGGCATCCCGAATTCCAGCAACCTTGAGAATCTCCTCTAAAATCCCCTCGGGTAAGGGATCGTCAATCGTCAGTACCATGACCGCATCGCCACGCACGATTTGCCGTCCGACTTGCATACTGGCAATATTGACATTAAAACTACCCAACAAAGAGCCAATTTTACCAATGATCCCTGGCATATCTCGGTGACGGGTAAACAGCATATGCTGATTGGGTGGCACGTTAATCGGAAATCCATCAACCATAGTAATCCGAATTTCGCCATCACCCAGGAGTGTACCGGTGACTTCATGTTCTTCTGAGGGACCTTTTGCTTGCAACAACAGAGACCCCTTATAATCGCAGATACTGGCATCACGGGTTTCAATCACGCGAATGCCTCGCTCTTGAGCTTCGATAGAGGCATTCACATAATTAACACGCTCCCGCAGCGCTCGTGAGAGCAAACCCTTGAGTGCGGCAATGACAATGGGTTGGCTTTGGTTATTGGCCAGTTCCCCTTGTAGGTGAATATTGAGGCTTTCTACGCGATCGCCCACAAGCTGACTAACCAGATTACCCAACGTTTCCGCCAATTGCAAATAGGGGCGCAACTGTTCCAATGCATCCGGATGTAGTCCGGGAATATTCACTGCCGAGCGTGCAGGCAGTCCCAGAAGCACATCCCGAATTTGTTCAGCCACATCAACCGCGACATTGACCTGGGCTTCCGTCGTGGAAGCGCCTAGATGAGGGGTTAAAATCACCTCTTTACCTAATTCCGTCAAAGGAGATTCACCCAGGGGTTCACTGGCATATACATCAAGGGCTGCACCAGCAATTTGACCATTCTTCAAGGCTTCAGCTAAGGCCGCTTCATCAATAATTCCCCCTCTAGCACAGTTAATAATCCGGGCAGTGGGTTTCATTTTTGCCAAAGACTCGGCATTGATTAAATTGGCCGTTTCTGGAGTTTTGGGAATGTGGAGGGTAATGTAATCGGATTCTTGCATGAGAACATCCATATCCACCAGCCGACAGCCCAATTGATCCGCCCGTTCTGCGGAGATAAAGGGATCGAAGGCAATGAGCTTCATTCCCATCGCTTTAGCGGCTGCGGCTACATGGGAGCCAATTTTGCCTAAGCCAACAATTCCTAGGGTTTTCTTATAGACTTCAGTGCCGACAAACTTTTTGCGCTCCCACTGGCCATTTTTCACAGACTGGTTAGCATCGGGAATATGACGGGACAGGGATAGCATTAAGGCCAGGGCCTGTTCAGCAGCGGCGATCGTATTGCCTTCTGGTGAATTAACGACGATAATCCCTTTGCGGGTAGCAGCGGGAACATCTACATTATCAACCCCAACCCCGGCACGACCGATGATTTTCAGTTGTACACCTGCTTCGATGATGTCTGCGGTGACACGGGTTCCTGAGCGAATCATGAGGGCATCGTATTCCGGAACGATTTTCATGAGTTCTTCAACCGGAAGGCCAGTTTTGATGTCAACTTGAGCAACTTGAGATAGGATATCAATTCCAGCTTGATCGATAGGATCGCAAACGAGAACTTTAGGCATGATCAGGGGAGAATAACGAACACTTGATAACGGCAGAGCACGTTGCTCTCCCGCCGTTTTAGCTAACCGTAGGCTATTGTACCCCTAAACCTGGCCTAAACATGAGCAATAGGGAGGGAGACACAAAGCAAACCGATCCAGGGAGAGTCCACAACCCTGGAGAAACAACGGGCTGATATCAATGAGATAATCAACTTTAACCTTAATTCCCCACTCATTACTCATTACTTAATTCCCCAATGACCATCTTCGACGAACTCGATCGCCACCCGCACCAACTCTTCGTACAAAAAACCCAAATGGGAGAAAGCCAAGCCTATTTGGCCTCTGTGACCCTCGAATGGGTCTCTAATCGGGTTCGTTTTGCCTACCAACTGCCTCTGTTTCAACAAAAATTCGACCCCCAAACTCACAATCCCATCCGGGATGCTGAAACCATTGAACAACTGCAACAGCGCCCCCTCGACTGGTCCCGCCAAGCCCCCTTAGCCCAATATCTCGCTGTCCGTCCCAACCACAAATTTCCTCCCCTCCTCGCCGTGATTGACGCTCCTTGGGTCGAAGAACCCTACGCTCCAGAATGGGATGGAGATCTCGCCACTGAGTCAGCCGCCCAATTTACTCCCCTGAACCGCGAGCAAACTCTGGGATTGCTTAACCTCGATCCCAGTTTCTCGCTCTTTGCCCTCGACGGCCAACATCGGCTCATGGGTATCCAAGGCCTGATGGAACTGATCCGTAGTGGTTCCCTACCCAAATATAAGAAAAACAAAAAGCCTACTGGCTCGAGCATCACGGCCGAAGATCTCTACCAGCACTACCCCATCACCCCCAGTCAACTACAAAGCCTGGGGCAAGAAACCATCGGTCTAGAAATTATTCCCGCCGTTCTCCCTGGCGAAACCCGCGACCAAGCTAGGAGTCGCATCCGCTCTATTTTTGTCCATGTCAACCTGATGGCGGTGCGCCTCAGTGCTGGTCAACTGGCGCTTTTGAATGAAGATGATGGATTTTCTATTGTTGCCCGTCGTATTGCTGTTAAACACTCCCTGCTGAAAGCAGATGGCGATCGTCACCCTAGAGTTAATTTCGACAGCGCCACTGTCTCGACCAAATCCACCGTTCTCACCACTCTCCCCGCCCTCAAAGATATGGCTCAAGCCTATCTTCAGCATCCTTATCCCCACTGGAACCCTACTGAAAAAGGATTGATTCCCCTACGCCCGGAAGATGAAGAACTCGAAGAAGCTATGGCCACTTTTTCTACCCTCTTTGACCATCTTGCCACTCTGCCCAGCTACCAAGCCTTAGAAATGGGAACGTTGAGTACCGACCTACGCCGGTTTAGCTTTGAAAGCCATGATGGTGCAGGTCATATGTTGTTTCGCCCTGTAGGTCAAATTGCCCTCGTGCGCGCGATCGGTATCCTCGTGTACCAGCACCACCTCAGCCTCACCCGCATCTTCAGCCAACTTTGCACTTACGATACTCAAGGCGGTTTCAGTCACATGGATCATCCTGAATCCCTCTGGTATGGCATCCTTTTCAACCCCACCAAAAAACGCATCCAAGTCTCTGGCCGCGAGATCGCGACTCGCCTCCTCATCCACCTGATCGCCGACACTCCCGACTCCTTAGAACGGGCCCAACTGCGCCAAGAACTGGCCAACTCCCGCATGTTCCAAGACAAAGCCCTCAACTTCGAGGGTAAATTTGTTCACCCGCGCCACCTTACTTTACCGGAGCCATTAGGGTAATGAGGCAATGAGGAATAGGCGATCGCTGTGTGTCCCTAGAAAACATTCATCACATCATTTTCGCCCTTTTCAACTACTCAACCAATAAATGAACTTTGGTTAAGGGGTTATTGGAGTCATTGTCCTCTTGCTCTTTCATTAACCGTTTCGTATGTTGAATAGCCCTCTCCTGTTCTTTTCGGAGATGCTTATAATAATCTCACCCTTTTTCATCTGTATAAGATTCATTACGCTTAAGAATATCCTTATTCTTAAATATTCTGTCCAATTTTTGGTACACCTGATCGCTGGTCAATGGACGACTCGTATACTCAAAATGTAGTAAAAACCATAAATCAAAACAGGGAACTGAGAAGATCTGTTCATCATCTCTAGCCATTTTACACGCTATCTCAAATTCTGGGCGATCGCCATCAAATACGCAATAGAGGCGATCGGGTTTTTCTTTCTCTTGCAATCGCTTCCCTTCTTGCACCACTTTTCTTGCATCACCACTCTTTCCTCTAGACGCTGGAACTACTTTAATCTTAGTTGTCACTAATTGCAGTTCCTCTTTCAGAGATTGAAAATATTGATATTCTGTCTCACCCTCTACCACAATAAGAAAATAGTCTTTCGGCTTTCGAGCGCCCTGCTTACGTCTCAATTCATTCTTCGATTTTCCTTTATGTGGCATGATTAAATTTTCAGACCTCCTACAAATGGAATCGCACCATAGCGACCGAGTAAATAACCTCTTTGTAACGATTCATCTTCACGGGGACGAAATTCTAATAGTGAATATAAATGCGTCTTTTGTCGCTTTTTTTCCGTAAACCAAATTTGATCTTGGCGAAACAAATCTCGATCTAAAAGGGTGGTATCATGGGTTGTAAAAATCAACTGAGCATGGTGGGGATTCGTCTCTGGAGTATGGAACATTTCTACCAAACTACGAGCTAAAGTAGGATGAAGGCTTCTTTCGAGTTCATCAATGACGATCACCTTGCCCTCTTGTAACGCTTCAATCCATACTCCCCCTAATTCAAACAGTCTTTGTGTCCCATCAGACTCATCATCGATCAACAAACTTTGTGGAATATTATGAGTAGAAGTGCCTTTTTCATAGGTCTTATGGGCAAAAACAATTTTTCCGTCTTCAAAATTAATATGATCGATTTCATTATTAGATTGATTCAGTAATTTAAAAATCTTACTGTGAAAATTTGGATCGGACATGCATTTATTAGCCGTATATGCTCGATGGTTGTCTTTAGACTCCAGCGTTGTGATCACATTTAAATTCGTCTTGAACCAATTAAACACCTCTAGCAGTTGAGGATGATTATTTTGAGCTGCATGGGATAAAAACAATGAATTGGGGCGCACTAAATTCTTGATTCGTTGCTTTTCACCTTTTAAGCTGGGGAACGACCATTCATACCCACGATCTCTAGGCCTCAAATCTTTATTGTCAATATTATGTTTGCGAGTAAACCAAGTTTGCACTCGTTGTTTCGGGTAAGCAATTAACCATTCTTCAATTACATGAGTTTTGTATAAAATCACTCCATATTCATAGCGAATCTTATTCTGAATAAATATAATTTTTAATTCTGTAATACTGCTGGAGTATAGAATATGGAGGGTCGGTTTCATTTCATATTCCAGAACAAAAAACTGAACATCAAATTCATCTCCTTCTTGCATTCGACTGGCGGAATTGATGACAATATTTTGAAAGGTTTTCAGAGCGCGAACTAAATTACTTTTTCCCGACGCATTCGGCCCATAAATTGTTGTACTCTTGAGCAAGTGTAGATCCTTAGAATTGGGTGCGGCAAACGTATGGCTTTCCCAGAACCGATCCACATCTTCAGAAGCCACCAGACTTAAAGTTTGACATTCATTAATTGAGCGATAGTTGGTAACACTAAACTCGATTAGCATAAAAATTGATTAATTTCCTGATTTGATTATAAATCCTAAACTTCAAAATGCAACATCGTTCTGAGATTGTGAATCAGAAGTGGTGCTAAATCCTCGTTGAGAATTCCATTGAATGGCTCTATCTCTTCCGGTTAAAAACACTTGGGTATTTATGGCTGTCAATGCGGATAAAATGGCTGGATCGAGATCCTCAGAAAGAGAGATCGCCACCTTTGGCTGTATTTTTTCTATCACCTCTCCCGCTAACCCCCGACCAGACCAAATCAACACTGTCTCATGACCCTGAGAACTACACCAGGACTGCACCTCACAAAAATTCTCTGTGAAACCACTCCCTTTTAACACCAGCCAACGTTGGTTTTCTAACTGAAATTCCAAAACTTGTGGATCTAAACTCAAGCCTTTAATGCTCAAGGTTTTCCACTTTAAACCCTGATTTACCTGTAAGACTTGATAGGTGTTTACCTCCTCCTCAATCTTCTGCTCTACCTGGGTTGTGGGGTCACCAATCTGGTAAAATCGGCGTATGGGTAATGTGTCCAAAATCTTTAACCACCCCTGTATCGCGCGCTCTTGTCTAGTAAGCATTATTCCAGCATCCAATTGATTCACCCCTTGGGATTGGAAAAATGGAATTAGGGTATACTGAGCTACTCCAAAATCTGGAGTATTCACCAACACCACTTTACCTCGATTCTGAATCGCTACTGTTGGGGGACGAGTCGCAAACACCGTCACCTGAGACCTATACTGTTGACTGTACCATAAGGGAATCACCACCACGGCGATCGCCAAACTAATCCCCATTCCCAGTAGCATCTTCTTCCCCTTAATTCCGATCCTGTCCTTGAGCCAAAACAACCCAAATACACCATACAGCACGAGCAACTGAACCACCGAAATTTTACCCACTGCCACCGAATTACCCGGTAGCTCAGTAAACCCCTCAATAATCGCCAGAAACGCGACTGTGGGATAATAGAGAACACTAGAGACCAAGCTCCCTAAAAATGGCCAAATCAAAGCAACACAAGCTGAAACCATTCCCCCCAGTGTCAGAACTATGACTAAGAGTAGAGTGACCAAGTTAACTAAAGTTCCATAGGGAGGCAGTACGCCAAAATGATACAACTGTAGGGGAAACGTCCAGAGAAATGCACTGATAGGAACGGCCAACCCAGAGGCGATCGCTGGTGGCATATAATCTAACATTTCCATCAACACGGGAACGGTCATAACTAACCCTAATGTCGCCAAAAAACTTAACTGAAATCCTAAATCTTGAATCCACAATGGGTTAACCAAAAGCAAGAGTGTTCCCGTCAATAATAATGAACCTAAAATATTTACTCGACGGTCTAACAACTTCCCTAAAACAACCCCAAACCCCATTAACGAAGCTCGCAACACCGAAGGTGCAAATCCCGTTAAAGCACTATAGAGAATTAGGATGGTCACACCCGCCCGAAACTGGATGCGCTTGGATAATTCTTGCGTTAACGTTAACACTAACCCCAATAGCAGAGACACATGAAACCCAGAGGCTGCCAAAACATGAGCAAGTCCCACCTGAATAAACTTATCCCGAATATCAAAGGGTAAATCTACAGCTCGACGACCCAGCACCATGGAACTGATGACTACACCTTGAGGTACATCTAACCCCTGCACTAGGGAACGTACAATTCGCTGACGCATCCACCACAAGCCCCAGGAAGCCTGATTAGACTCAAATTTGAGAGTTTCGGCACTCAGGCCAATAAACATCCCCTGACGAGCTAAATAGTGCCGGAAATTAAACCCTCCAGGGATACTTGCGGGTTGCGGTTCATACAGTCTTCCCCTCACTTCTACTTGATAACCGGGATGTAATCCTGTGGCTTGCAATAAGGGAGCCGTAGTGTAAGCATTGATCTGAACCGGCTGGTCTTCAATTTGACTAATGTTAAGTTTAAACTGAATACGGTGCGATCGCGTCAACCGAGGTTCACTGAGTACCTTTCCCTGCACCATCACCGGTTGACCCATCCAAGCACTTAGGTCTATTCCTGGGGGTTGGGGAGTGCGAACATGAAAATAAAAACTGGCTAGAAATCCCACAATTCCCACCAGTAACCATATCCCAGACTTGGGCCCCATCCGCCAATATCGGGGAAGCGTCAATGCGGCGATCGCTCCCAACACCAGCATGGCATAATTTCCACCAGGAACCGGAACCAGCAGCAATCCCACAATATAAGCCAGACACAACAGTACACCGCTCGTCCTGGACATGACTAACCGTAAAGATAGAAACACATCAAAAACGGTTGAAGCCCAATAGACCCCAACGCCTACACTATATCTCAATTGAAGAGAATTGAAGGAAGGTATGAGTTATAATAAGGATTTATAGAGATTAAATTTTAAGTCTTTCATGGCGGCAAAAGATTATTTTCACGATACGGTTAAAATAGCCTTGGTTAAAGAAGAATGGGACATTACTCACGATCCTCTTTACTTAGATTTTGACAGTGCTCGTATTCAAATCGATCTTGCTGGAGAAAAGCTAATTGCCGCAGAACGAGGTCTAGAAAAAATTGCTGTTGAGGTAAAAAGTTTTCTTGCCCCATCAACGATTTATGAATTTCATTTGGCCATTGGTCAATGTTTTAGCTATCGAGTAGCGTTAAGAAAACAAGAGCCAGAACGAACACTTTATCTAGCCATTCCGTTATTCACCTATCAAGAGTTTTTTTGTCGTCCTTTTGCTCAAACCACTCTTGAAGAAGCACAATTAGAAATTTTGGTTTTCGATCCGAATCAACAGGTAATTGTACAATGGAAAGAACAGAGAAAAAATTAGAGTATTATCGCCAAAGTATTGAAAAAATACTCAATCATTATGGTTCGGCACAACCGGCTAATGGTGAGATTGAAGTGTATACATTTTTTGACCACCAGCAGGATCATTACCAAGTTTTTCATGCAGGCTGGAATCGCCACATGCGTATTTTTGGCCCCCTGATTCATATTGATATTCTCAATCATAAAATATGGATTCAACATGATGGTACAGAAGTAGGAATTGCCAATGAGTTAGTTGACTTAGGGATACCGAAAGAAGAGATTGTTTTAGCTTATCATGCGCCATTTATGCGGCAATATGATGGGTTTGCTGTGAACTGACTCCATTTCTGTCGATGCTATAGCATTTCTCTCTTCTATGAAGTACAGCTCGAAGCCTTAGAACTTAAGCTATACAAACTATTGCCTATTGCCTATTCCCTCTTACTGTGAATTACGCTTTTTCTTTAATTCAAAATAAGCTTGCATTACCTGACGTACTTTCGGCGCAGCAAACTTACCGCCACCTCCTCCAGAGTTTTCCCCAAAGGCAACAATCACCACTTCTGGATTATCCAACGGAGCATATCCCCCGTACCAAGCATGGGATAAACGGGGGGGATCTTCAGCCGTTCCTGTTTTACCTGCATTAACCGGTAAAGAAAGACTATTCATTACCGTTCCCGTACCCGCATTAACCACTCGACGTAATCCCGTTTGCAAAATTTCAACGGTAATCGGACTCAGGCCTAAAGACTCGCGCCAAATATGATCGTCTCCCTCTTGTTTCACCAAATGAGGTTTAACTAAATCCCCACCATTAGCCACCACTGCAAACATCATAGCCACCTGCAGAGGAGAAGACAATAAAAACCCTTGGCCAATAGACATATTTACCGTATCCCCGACAAACCATTCGTACCCAATATTTTCCCGCTTCCAAGCATCATCGGCGACTAAACCTGCCGCTTCTTCTCGGTGTAGTTCAATTCCAGTTTTGCGCCCAAATCCAAATCTTCGCGTCCAATCAATCAAGATTTCTCCGCCAATTCCTTGGGCAATTTGATAGAAGAACGTATCACTACTCCAAGCCATAGCTCCAGTAAAATCTAAAGGCCCAAAACCAACCCGGTTCCAGTCCCAAAACTTGATTCCTCCCACTTGAATATAGGGGTAAGTTCCCAAAACCGTGTGGGGAGAGTAGATCCCGGATTCAATGGCTGCTGCGGTGGTCACAATCTTGAACGTAGAAGCAGGGGGAAAGCCTTGCAGTGCCCGGTTGACAAAGGGATGGTCTTTTCCTTGTAGTTCTTTCCATTGTGCCTCACTAATTCGCCCAGAGAAGATGTTGGGGTCAAATTTGGGATTACTGGCCATGGCTAAGACTTCGCCATTTTGGGGATTCATGGCCACAATCGCCCCTTTCGTATTCCCTAGAGCTGCTTCTGCTGCCATTTGCAGGTCTAAGTCCAGGGTCAAACGGATATCATCACCAGATTTAGCTGCTTTATGATCGAGAATGCGTACCACTTGCCCTTTGCTGTCTACTTCTACCTCTCGACCTCCCCATCCCCCGCGTAGTTCTTTTTCTAGGGCCGCTTCAATCCCCATTTGTCCAATAATGTCACCGAGACGATAGCCTTGATTTTCCTCTTTCTCTAAGTCTTCTTCGTTGACTTCTCCGGTATATCCTAAAACATGAGATGCGACCTCTTTATACGGATATTCCCGCGCTGCTTCTACATCTACTTCTATCCCTTCTAACTCCCGGCTATATTCAGCCAGGGCAGTCACTTCTTCGGGAGTGAGTCCTCTGGCAATCCGTAGGAGGTAGGGAGAGGTATATTCTGCTTGATCCAGACGGCTTTGGATTTCTGATTCAGGAATGTTGAGGATTTCTGAGAGTCGTTGGAGGGTGGTGGGCCATTCAGTTTTACGACTAGCCAGGGGCCAAAGATAGACGGAGTGAGAAAGACTACTACCGGCAAGAATTTTGCCATGGCGATCTAGAATCTTACCGCGTCCGGGATGTTTGGGAATCACCCGAATGCGGTTATTTTTAGCTTCTTGTTCGTAGGTTGTCCCTTGAAGCAGTTGCAGATGTACTAACCGAGTCCCAATCCCTCCAACCAAGCCCAGAGTAATCAACAGTAGGAGGATTAACCCTTGGTAGTTACGCCCAATGGTACGCTCTGTAGTGTGGGTCGTGGGAATAGGACGGGACTTGGTTAAGAGCATATAGTTTGATCTAAGGTGACGGGGTTAAGATACGAAGCACCAAAATTGTAGAGCAATTTTACTGAAATTCAAAGATTTTTTACAGTTGTCTAAGTTTAGATTGACAAATCATAAAGAAAATAGTATGAAAATCGCCTTTGATTCGGTTAAATGTTGCACTCGATTGCGAGCCAACCAAACCCTCCGCTAAAATGCTCTCAGGTCAGCTATGGCCGCATTGCGTTTCCATCGCGCCTACAATACTTAACCTGAGTCAATAGATTATTAGTCTATGTTTGATGCCCTTGCCGATCGCCTAGAGTCTGCCTGGAAAAGCCTCCGGGGACAAGATAAAATTAGTCAGAGCAACATTAAAGAAGCCCTGCGGGAAGTCCGTCGCGCCTTATTGGAAGCGGATGTAAATCTGCAAGTGGTGAAGAATTTTATTGCTGAGGTCGAATCAAGGGCCCAAGGGGCGGAAGTGGTGAGCGGGGTGCGCCCGGATCAGCAGTTTATCAAGATTGTTCATGATGAGCTTGTGGCAGTGATGGGGGGAGAGAATGCACCCCTAGCCCAGGTGGAAAAGGCTCCGACGGTGGTACTGATGGCGGGGTTGCAAGGAACAGGGAAAACGACGGCTTCGGCAAAGTTGGCGCTGTATTTGCGCAAACAAGAGCGCTCTTGTCAGTTGGTAGCCACAGATGTGTATCGTCCGGCGGCGATCGATCAGTTGATTACCCTGGGAAAACAAATTGATGTGCCGGTGTTTGAGCTGGGGTCGGATGCGAATCCGGTGGAGATTGCCCGGCAAGGGGTGGAGAAAGCGAAGGCTGAGGGGATTGACACCGTTATTATTGATACGGCGGGTCGGCTGCAAATTGATGCCGATATGATGGCCGAATTGGCAGACATTAAGGCCGCTGTCAACCCCCATGAGACGCTGTTGGTGGTGGATGCGATGATGGGTCAGGAGGCAGCAAATCTGACTCATACGTTCCATGAACAGATTGGCATCACGGGGGCTATCCTGACGAAAATGGATGGGGATAGTCGCGGGGGTGCAGCGCTCTCGGTGCGGCGTATTTCCGGGCAACCGATTAAATTTATTGGGGTTGGGGAGAAGGTCGAGGCTCTACAACCGTTTTATCCAGATCGGATGGCTTCTCGGATTTTGGGCATGGGCGATGTGCTGACCCTGGTGGAGAAGGCCCAGGAAGAGGTGGATTTAGCCGATGCAGCCAAGATGCAGGAAAAGATCCTTTCGGCCCAGTTTGATTTTACCGATTTCCTCAAGCAGACGCGGCTGATGAAAAGTATGGGGTCTCTGGGGGGTCTGATGAAGATGATTCCAGGGATGGGTAAGTTGAATGCGGATCAGTTGGAACAGGGTGAGGTGCAGTTGAAGCGATCGGAGGCGATGATTGGTTCAATGACAACGGAGGAACGTAAGAATCCCGATTTGTTGTCGAGTTCTCCGAGTCGTCGGTGGCGGATTGCGAAAGGGTCTGGCCATTCGGAAAAAGATGTGAGTAAGCTGGTGAGTGATTTCCAAAAGATGCGATCGATGATGCAACAGATGGGGCAAGGC
The DNA here is from genome assembly GCF_028330985.1 of Roseofilum reptotaenium CS-1145. NCBI lineage: Bacteria > Bacillati > Cyanobacteriota > Cyanophyceae > Desertifilales > Desertifilaceae > Roseofilum > Roseofilum reptotaenium. The sequence continues at coordinate 42,164 of NZ_JAQMUE010000021.1, forward strand.
CAGTTTCCGGGGTTACCCGCAGGATTCCCTGGAGGCGGGGGCGGCCGGCCTCCTGCTCCTGGTTGGCAAGGCTATGGTGGAGCGCCCAAGAAGAAGAAGAAAAAGAAGAAGAAGGGATTTGGACAGTTGTAGTAGCTTGGCCAGCTTAAAAAGGTGAACATGAGATGAGGGGGATGAACCACAGAGACACGGAGGTACGGAGAGGATTTGTATTCTGAATTGTTAATTATGGGTGTAGCGGTGAAAAAATGGTAAGATTAGGAGTTTAGTGTCTAAAATCGAAAAGCATACTGCTGAAGGAAAGCGATGATCAAGTTACGATTGAAACGATTTGGCAAAAAACGGGAAGTGAGCTATCGGATTGTGGCGATGCCCAGTACGACTCGTCGGGAAGCTCGTCCTTTGGAAGAGTTGGGATTTTATAATCCAAGAACGGATGAGACTCGCCTTGATGTGCCGGGAATTGTACGGCGCTTAAAACAAGGCGCTCAACCGACTGATACTGTGCGTAACATCCTTGAAAAAGCGAATGTCTTTGAACAACTCAAAGCAACAACCCCCGAAAACTAATGAGGTGACCCCACAATCGACTTTACCAACGCCAGATTATTTGGAGTTGGTGCGGATGCTGATTCATCCGTTTCTAGAGTTTCCAGAGGAGTTGAAGCTCGATTGTGAGAGGTCTACGAGTAAACCTCTGGTCTGGATACGAGTGGCGTTTTCGCCGAAGGATAAGGCGAAGGTCTATGGCCGAGGTGGCCGCAATATAGAAGCGATCCGAACGGTGCTGTCTACGGCAGCTCAAGCGGCTGGACAGTCGGCTTATTTGGATGTGTATGGTGGGTTCCATGTGTCTGACGATCGCCATGAACGCCATGGGACTCATGAAGAGGTTCGAGTTCGAGAGAGTCGAGATAAACCACGAAGGAGATCGCGACCTGAACCGCGTCGAGTTCAAGGGCCTTATCGCCAATGAGAACTAGACGACTTCCTAGGGGTTGCTCCAATTGTGGTGAATTATGAGCAATGAACCAGTAATCATTGAACTGCCCAGTCCCGATAGTGCGATCGCATTATCGGGAGTCCAGGGCGAAAATCTGAAAATCCTCAGTAGACAAACGGGAGCAACTGTGGTGCTGAGGGGGCAGGAGTTGCTGATTTCGGGTACAGCGAAGCAAGTAGAGTTGTGTTCGGCTTTGGTGCGATCGCTCGAAGAGTTCTGGGGTAAAGGCAAGTTGCTCTCTGGTGTCGATGTCCTCACGGCCCGTCATGCTCTGGATACGGGGCGAGAGGATGAACATCAGGATTTGAAGAAAAATGTCCTCGCTCGTACCCGTCGTGGCGAGGAGATTCGGGCGAAAACCTTTGCCCAGAAGCGTTATGTGGAGTCAGTTCGGACTGAGGATCTGACGTTTTGTATTGGCCCGGCCGGAACGGGAAAAACTTATTTGGCGGCAGTTCTGGCGGTTAGAGCGCTACTGGATAACCAGTATGAGCGGTTGATTCTAACTCGTCCAGCAGTAGAAGCGGGGGAAAAGTTGGGGTTTTTACCTGGAGATCTCCAACAGAAGGTCAACCCGTTTCTACGCCCGCTTTATGATGCCCTCTATGAGTTTATCGAGCCGGAGAAAATTGCCAGTTTGATGGAGCGAGGGGTGATTGAAGTGGCTCCATTGGCGTATATGCGGGGTCGGAGTTTGAATAATTCGTTTATTATTGTCGATGAGGCTCAGAATACGACTCCGGCGCAGATGAAAATGGTGTTAACGCGGTTGGGGTTTCGATCGCGGATGGTGGTGACGGGGGATGTAACGCAAACCGATTTACCAGGGAATCAGCGATCGGGGTTGGCGGTGGCAGAAGATATTTTAAGGAATGTGGACGGAGTGGGATTTTGTAAATTGACCCAAGCGGATGTGGTGCGTCATCCTTTGGTACAAAGGATTGTCACGGCTTATGAGCGCTATGAAAAGGCTCTTTAAGGGGATAGCGATCGCCGTTTTAACCATGATGGTATGGGCGATCGCCTGTCCAGTTTGGGCAGGGCCTTTAGGCGATCGCCTGCAACAGTTTCCCCATTGGGACAGCAAACCCCCTGTAATGGCAGCCACAGGCGATTTGGTTTATCCTGACTGGATGGAAGGCACTTGGGAAGTGACCAGTACCTTAGAAGACATGGTTGCCCCGTTAGCCCCCGATTTAGTCACCCCTGGTTTTGAAGGAAATCGGCAATATTTGCATCAACCCATCGAGTTTGAGGTGCGGTTTCAACCCGCGAGTGAATGGGTATTGCCGTTTCAGGGAGATTCGGGTTGGTCGTGGGGGAAAACGCTAAATCAGATTCTCAACCCTATTGTGGCGGATCGGGAATTTAATGGCTCCCATATTGCTAGTGCTTATTTAGGTGACGGGGGGTTGCGATCGGTTAAGGTCGATCCTGACGATCCCAATCGGCAAATTATTCGCTTTGCTTCCGATCGCCAATTAATCTCTCTGGTCACTGGACGAGCGACAGAAGCCCCCAATGAAAACGACTTTATCAGTACAGAAGTGGCTCAACAAGTATTTCGTAGCCAGGGACAGATTTACTTAAACGAAGTTGAAACCACCACAGCTTATCATCGATTGAGTGAAACAGGTGAGGTTGAAGCCGAGCAAGTTACCGCCATTTATCTCTCACCCCAAGACCCCAACTATTTCCGCGCCTTCTCCACCCCAGTGGCGTTATACCGTTATCAGTTACTGTTATCGCTTATCGATCAATAGAGTTCGCTGTGTAATGATCGAAATGGAATTTTCCTCCTAATTTTACGCGATCGCAGAGACTTGAGGACGGGCAAAAATCATCCGTCCTGCCGAAGTTTGCAGGGCACCCGTAACGACCACACGCAATTCGACCCCGATATACTGTCCCCCTTCTTCCACAACGACCATCGTGCCATCGTCCAAATATCCGACTCCCTGTTGTGGTTCCCGACCTTGCTTAATAATTTTTAAGTCCAGATCGTCACCGGGCAAATAAGCCGGACGCATAGCCTGGGCGAGATCGTTAATATTGAGGACAGACACCTCCTGTAAACTGGCAACCTGATTCAAATTGTAATCATTGGTGAGCAATGTGCCGTTAATTTCTTGCGCTAAATGCACCAACTTAGCATCTACAGTCGCAATCTCTTCATAATCGGCTGGGTGGATAGCAATTTTATCGGGATAAGTTTCGCGAATGCGGTTGAGAATTTCTAAGCCCCGACGACCCCGAATCCGCTTTTGATCGTTGCCCGCATCCGCCACCAGTTGCAGTTCTTGTAAGACAAATTGAGGCACAAGAAGTTGCCCTTCAATGAATTTTGTAGCGAGTAACTCTTCCAGGCGACCATCAATAATACAACTGGTATCCACAATTTTTGTAGTGGCGGGTTTGAGGGTCCCCTCAGCCAGTAATAGGCTTTCCATACTATGGGGGTTAATCAGTCGTAAAAAGGACCGCCCATGGGTATCTGCGAGGGAAATCCCGGAGAAGGCAAACAGGATACTGCCTAATACGGCAACCAAGGGTTTAATGAAGCCAAATTCTTTGGGAATGGGTAGCAGGAACAGGGGCGCTAACATCAGGTTAGCGACTAATAGACCTACGACTAAACCAATGGAACGGGTCAGGAGGACTTCTACCGGCATTTGTCGCACTTGGGCTTCTAAACGGCGATAGGAGGTTTGCACAAATAAGCCAACTGCTCCCATAATGAGGGCAGCAAATCCAGCGGTGACCGATCGCAGACCATCTTGATTACTCACTTGGTCTAACACTGGGGTCGGAAGCAATTCTACGCCGTAGAAACCGATACCGATTCCTGCTAGGATAAAGGATATGATAATAATTGCGTCAATCATCATTTGACCTGATTGGGAACGAATAAATATTGAGGGGTCTGAATTAACCCCCTAAACTCATTGCCATAAAGGATAGAGATAACCCATATTATAAGAGATCGATACACAAGGCTGTCGATCCATAAGACGGCAAACCGAACTGGGGTGAAAGGTCTCATGGAGCATCAAGAACAATCTTTAGTTATTCCCCGTTCAGCTTATCTTCACATTCCCTTTTGTCGTCGTCGCTGCTTCTACTGTGATTTTGCCATTTCTGTGGTCGGCGATCGCCGTTGGGGAGACAATTCCCCAGCCATTTCTCACTATATCGAGGTCTTAAGTTCTGAAATTGAACAGACTCCTCCTCGCGGTTCATCCTTAGAGACGGTGTTTTTTGGGGGGGGAACCCCATCCTTGCTCAGTGTCAGTCAACTCGAGCAACTGTTAAACACCCTCGAACGCCACTTTGGGTTAACCTCCACTGCCGAAATTTCCATGGAAATTGACCCTGGAACTTTCGATCTCAAGAAGTTACAAGGTTTTCTTGCTCTAGGAGTCAATCGGATTAGTTTAGGGGTACAGTCCTTTGATAACCAACTTTTAAAACTGTGTGGGCGATCGCATACTGTCAACGAAATTTATCAGGCGATCGGTTGGCTTCATCAAGCACAAGTCGATAACTTCAGTATAGACCTGATCTCTGGTTTACCCGAGCAGACCTCTGAACAATGGCAAAAAACCCTACAAATCGCCCTCGATATTTCCCCGCCCCACCTCTCCATCTATGACCTAATTATCGAACCAATGACTGTCTTTGAGCGGCGCTATGAAGCAGGAAAACTAATCCTTCCCAGCGATGACAGCAGTGCCCAATTTTATCGCTTAACTTCCCAAATCTTAAGGCAAGCTGGTTACGATCACTATGAAATTTCCAACTATGCTCGCCCTGGATATCATTGTCGCCATAACCGTGTCTATTGGCACAACCAGTCCTACTACGGGTGGGGGATGGGAGCTGCTAGTTACATTGATGGTATCCGATTTATTCGACCCCGCACCCGAAAAACTTACTATCAATGGCTGCAAGATGGGGGAGTGATGGACACTCCTCCTCTCTCGTCCACCGAAGAGTTTCTAGAAACTCTGATGCTCGGTCTTCGGCTTGCAGAAGGTCTATCTTTAAAGACCTTAACCCATCAATTTGGTTATCCTCCTTTGCAACAGTTGAGTCCAAGTTGGTATCCCTACTATCAACAAGGATGGATTAACCTCAACACCCCGAATGGACAACCTTGGCTTCCTGGACAGCCCTTACCTTCAACAGGTCAGATCTCTCTAAGCGATCCAGAAGGCTTCCTCTTTTCTAACACAGTTTTAGCTGAGATGTTCCAAGTGTTTAGTTAAGCACTTCGCGCTAGGGAATGGGGAATAGGAAAAAAAGGCAAGAGGCAAGAAGCAAGAGAAAATCTCTATGTCTCCCTATCTCCCTATCCCCCTATCTCCTAATCCTGAGAAACCTCTTTCGGTCGCCATCCGGGACGCACTTTTTGGGGAGCGCGGGCGACAACTAGAGCATCATTTTCTACATCTTTGGTGACCACCGATCCGGCTCCAATGGTGACATCTTCACCGATGGTAATGGGAGCGACTAGGACACTATTAGAACCGGTTTTCGTGCGATCGCCAATCACCGTTTTATGCTTCTGGTAGCCATCATAATTGGCGGTAATCGTGCCTGCCCCCACATTCACCTGTTGACCGAGTTGGGAATCCCCAAGATAGGACAAATGAGCTACATTCGTGCGATCGCCCACTTGGGACTTCTTGATCTCCACAAAATTACCCACCCGACAACCCGCTCCAATTTCGGCCTGCCCTCTTAGATGAGCATAGGGGCCAATTCTCGTACTAGATTTTACCCAACTATCACTAATCACCGAATAGAGAATCGTCACCTGTTCCCCAATCTCACTATTCTCTATCAAACTCCCTGGCCCAATCCGACACGCCGACCCAATCACCGTGTTTCCACGAAGGTGAGTTTGCGGTTCAATCACCACATCCGAACCAATTTGTACCGTATCATCAATGGTAATACTATCGGGATCGATCAACGTTACCCCCGCCTTCATCCACTCCTCTTTAATCCGGTCTTGTAGAATCTGATGGGCTGTTGCCAACTGTTTGCGGTCATTAATCCCTAAAATCTCCTGGTAATCCTCCACATCCAAGGTCATCACCCGGTCTAAATAATTGACCGCATCGGTTAAATAATACTCTTGCTGGTCATTCTCTGACTTTAACTGGGGTAAAACCTCGGCCAGTTGCGGCCAATTAAAGCAATAGACTCCCGCATTAATCCGCCGATTTTGTCGTTGAGCTGTCGTACAATCGCGGTCTTCGACAATTTGTTGTAGTAGATTATCGCTATCCGAAAAAACTCGCCCATACCCTTTGGGATGGGGATGCTGGGCGGTTAAAATCGTCGCTCCATTGCCTTCGCTCTTATGGGTTGCCAGTAAATGACTAATCGTTTCTGGTCGTAATAGGGGCACATCCCCATTAAGCACCAGTAAATCCCCGGTGAATCCTTCTAAATAGGGGAGAATCTGCTGAACTGCATGACCGGTTCCCAATTGTTGACTTTGGGTGACAAACTCCAATCCCGGTAAATCCGTCAGAGATTCCTGAACCAGATCCCCCCGATATCCCACAATCACCAACTGACGCACGGGAGAAATGAGGTGACAACTCTCAAGTACTCGTTGAACTAAAGAACGTCCTCCTAGGGGATGCAAGACTTTGGGTAACTCCGATTTCATCCGGGTTCCCCGTCCTGCCGCTAAGATTGCTACTGCTACCATGACTAATCAACCACACTACCGACAGGAGTATATCGCGCTTTATCACCAAAATTTGACTCTTGGAGGGAAATCTTGATTCCAGTTTGGCTCATTTTACGAGGATAGGCGATCGCCATCACTTTTAGACTTTTGGTAGACAATCCACCTCTATCCTAGTTTTAACAAGAGATTGAGCAGTTTTTCCTTCTGGTTTTGGCGATCGCTAATTGTCAAGTTGTTTAAAGTTTCTCATCCTTTTGTTTCTTTGAGTTGAACCCCTGCGCTAAACTAAGCTTTGATCCGGTATAACACTGGACTAACTTAAACTGGTCAAACCATAGAGCGGCTAAAGCATTCCGTTCTCAACTACTCGGTTGGCACTCTGGAGCCATCTAGAACTGACTGAGCTATCTACACCTTATCCTTTGTCGATAAGTGTGAGAGCATATCACTATCAAACTGTTGTTGGGAGTTATTATTCAATGTCTCATTCAGTAAAAATCTACGATACCTGCATTGGTTGTACCCAGTGTGTGCGTGCTTGTCCCTTAGATGTGCTAGAAATGGTTCCTTGGGATGGATGCAAAGCCGGACAGATCGCTTCTTCCCCTCGCACAGAAGACTGTGTGGGCTGTAAGCGCTGTGAAACCGCTTGTCCTACTGACTTTTTAAGTATCCGGGTTTACTTAGGCGCGGAAACTACCCGCAGTATGGGTCTAGCTTACTAAAAGCGGATTCATTAATGCCTTGCCCTTGGGTTCATCCTGAATCTTGAGGCCAAGTTTCAAGGGGGAGTTGTTCAACTCCCTCTTTTTGGTAAGTCGAAAACTAAAATAACTTATTATTAAATATTGAGCTATATCGACCCATGACTTACACCCAAGCCAAACTTCTCAGCTTTGAGGAATTTATCACCCAATACGGCGATAATACTCGCTACGAACTTATTGATGGAGAACTCAGAGACATGGAACCCACAGGGCCTCATGAAGCAGTTGCGGGGTGTATTGTAGGAAGAATCTATGTGGAGATTTTTCGTTCCCATCTCAATTGGTTGATTCCAAAAACTGGTTTGATAAAACCTCTTTACGCTGAAGCTACGGCTTTACGTCCTGATGTTATTGTTTTAGATCGAGATGAATTGAGCAAAGAACCCCTTTGGGAAAAAGAACCGGTTATTTGTAATGGAAGTACTGTTTGCCTTGTTGCTGAAGTGGTGAGTACCAACTGGCAAGATGATTATGCGAGAAAGGTGGAAGAATATGCTTTTTTGAAAATTCCGGAATATTGGATTGTGGACTTTAGAGGTTTGGGTGGCTTACAATTTATCGGCAATCCCAAACAACCGACTTTGACGATTTGCCAATTGGTAAACGGCGTTTATGAGCAGCAACAATATCGTTTGGGAGACTCAATTCATTCTTACCTGTTTCCTGAGTTACAACTCAAACTTGACGATATTATGCCAAGTTAAAACTCTGCATATGAATTGGGGATTCTGAAGGGAAGGTTAACATGACCGAGAGGCTGATCTCACTGCCGATGGAAAAAATTGCTGAATTTCGCCAAAAGTTGAATGTGACAGAGCCTGCCTTATTCGGCTCCATTCTACGGCATGATTTTAATGCCAATATAGGGGATGTGCGACGATCGCAAAGATTTAGAAGAAGACATCCAGTCTTTACCACAGTTTGTACCGCTTGTACCGCGCCCCCCTCCCCCCTATGTTTGGCTGCGATCACGATCACATTACTCTCTCTGATGATTTTGATGCGACCTTAGATGAGTTTCAGGATTATAGCTAATGCGCTTCCTGCTGGATACTCATGCCTTACTGTGGTTTTTACCGGAAGTGCCAATTTAAGCGATCTCGTCCGCAACTGGATGGAAGATCCTCAACATCACAAGCCGATTCGTACGATTAAGGCTCATAGTCGCCCTGCCCGTAGTTTGTTTCGCTATGGTTTTGACCTCCTACGCCGCTTTTTCATTGACCCGCTCTCTTTTTCTGACTCTCTCTTTCAGCCCATACAACTTTTGTCCTGTACTTAGGAAAAGAATATCTCTAGTGACTTAACTCTTTGGCGAGAGTATGCCGATCGCGACTTTCAACGGTTCCAAAAACAAATTGAAGCCAACTTAACCTATCTACGTGAAGGTTCACAACTCCTCGACAGTGCGATCGCCACCATTCGCGGTTTAGTCGAGATCGAACAAGCAGAGAGCGATCGCATCTTACAACAGCAAAACGAAGATCTACTAGACGATATTCAAGCTTTGGGGTTTGCGGTCGGTGTAGGCGCAATTTTAGCCTCAACATCCGGTTTAATTATACAGCCATGGGATTCCCAAAACCGTGACAATATAACCGATATTCAGCTGATTCATCCCTTTTTAGTGGCATTTTTGGGCAGTATAGCGCTGGCACTGTCGGCCTTTTGCTGGATGAGACGCTTGCTAAAGAATAAACGAAACCGAAACCGTAAAAAATCAGACTCAATAAAATGAGGATTGGCGATCTCCGGAAAAATTCTGCCGAACCATCCGATGAATGAACGAATCCCACGAAGAAACTGTTAGCATAAACAGCTAAGGGGAACAGGGTGGCCCTAGTTCTCCGTCTACAACCCCCCAGTTTCGTAATCAATACAACTCGGAGTAATCGATTCAATGTGTGGAATTGTTGGCTACATTGGCACTCAAGAAGCTCAGGATATTCTCCTTTCTGGATTAGAGAAGCTGGAATATCGAGGTTATGATTCGGCAGGCGTTGCCATGATTTCTGAAGGCGAACTGCACGCCATCAAAGCTAAAGGAAAGTTGTATAATTTGCGCGATAAGCTCAGGGGAGTTGAAGACAAGGCGCGGTTGGGAATTGGCCATACTCGATGGGCGACTCATGGTAAACCGGAGGAGTATAATGCTCATCCCCATACGAATAAACAGGAAACGGTGGCGGTGGTGCAAAATGGAATTGTGGAAAATTATCGGGAACTGCGAGAAGAATTGAAGGCAAAAGGTCATGAGTTTGTTTCCGATACAGACACTGAGGTGATTCCCCATCTGATTTCTGACTATTTATCGAGTAATCCCAGTTCTTTCCTAGAAGCTGTGAGGCAAACGGTGAACCGGTTAGAGGGGGCATTTGCCCTTGCCGTTATTTCGACCCAATTTCCCGATGAACTGATTGTAGTTCGCCAACAAGCTCCCCTGGTGATTGGATTTGGTCAAGGGGAATTTTTCTGCGCCTCCGATACCCCTGCTCTGGTTTCCCATACCCATATTATTCTGCCCTTAGATAACGGAGAAATGGCTCGTCTGACTCCCCTGGGAGTTGAAGTTTATGATTTCCGGGGAGAGCGACGGGTTAAATACCCCCAAACCCTGAACTGGAATCCCAGCAGCGCCGAAAAACAAGGATTTCGCCACTTTATGCTCAAAGAAATTTATGAGCAACCAACGGTTCTGCGAACCCAACTTGATGCCTATTTTGACCCCGAATGGTATCTCCAACCCCAGGATAAAACCCGTTCTAGCCAGTCTTCCCTGTCTGTCTCCTCCCAGGGACTGGTGCAACTCAATTTGCCTAAGAGCTTGTATGAAAACTTAGAGCAAATTTATATTGTGGCTTGTGGAACCAGTTGGCACGCGGCGTTAGTTGGAAAGCATTTGCTAGAGCAGTGGGCGGGTATTCCGACTTGTGTTCAATATGCCTCGGAGTTTCGCTACTCTCCCCCTCCTTTAACAGCCAATACGTTAACGATTGGGGTTACTCAGTCAGGAGAAACGGCGGATACTCTGGCAGCTTTAGGGATGGAACAAGAGCGGCGCAAGGCCCACCCTTTAAGTGCCTATCAACCCCGAATGCTGGGCATTACAAATCGGCCGGAAAGTTCGTTGGGTCGGTTGATTCCTTATATTATTAATACCCATGCCAATTTAGAGGTGGGAGTGGCAGCAACGAAAACGTTTAGTGCTCAGGTGATGGCGTTTTATGCTTTGGCGTTGGATTTAGCCGATCGCCGTCAGTCCCTGAAACCGGAGGTTATCGAGAGTATCATCAAGAAGTTACGGGAATTACCAGCGCTGATTGAGAGGCTGATTGAAGAGCAGGATCGTTATATTGGTGAGTTGGCCCATCAGTTTAATGAAACGAGCGATTTTATCTTTTTGGGTCGGGGGATCAATTTTCCTATTGCCTTAGAAGGGGCATTGAAGCTCAAAGAAATCAGTTATATTCATGCAGAGGGCTATCCGGCTGGTGAAATGAAACATGGCCCTATTGCCCTGTTAGATGCAAAAGTGCCTGTTGTGGCGATCGCTACTCCTGGAGATCTCTATGAAAAAGTGCTCTCCAATGCCCAAGAAGCCAAAGCCAGAGATGCTCGTTTAATTGGAGTGACCCCTAAAAACTCCCTCGAAGCTCAGGATATTTTCAACCAAATCTTAGCCATTCCTACGGTCGATGAGTTTCTCTCTCCTTTGGTTACAGTGATTCCTCTCCAGTTACTGGCTTACCACATTGCTGCCCTTAGAGGTCTTGATGTCGATCAACCTCGCAATCTGGCTAAGTCGGTGACCGTAGAGTAGGCGGATAAGGGGAGACGCGGGGGCATGGGGACACGGGGATAGCTGATTACCTATTTCCTGTTACCTATTGCCTATTGCCTATTGCCTCACGGATAAAAAAAACTTTTCGATGCAAGTCTTCCCTTTCCTAGCGTGTTATGCTATTGTGAGGAAGTAACAAGAAAAATAATTCCTAGCTGTTCTTGTTCTCTAATTCTGCAGAATCCTCACGAGAAACCTAACTCGCCACTAGGAAAGTACACATAGAAAAGATTTGACAAACTTCAAATATGAATCAAGGTTGTATGAAACAACAGGTTGTTCACCCAATGTTTAAACTGCAAACCAAAGTGAAATCATTGGTTGATTCTAATATCCTAAAACCGACAGATGGCATTTGGAAAATGGCATTTTTGTATGGCGATCAGTGGAAATATTGGAAAAAAGAATTGAAAGCCTATGACTTCTCTATGCAAGACCCGGTGAGTGAACTCCTAGCTGTAGAAGAATGGGAAGACTAATGCAACGCTAAGGGCCAAGAACCCATTGTCAAAAAAATAAGTTTCAAACCCCAAAACTCCTTTATCCCGTAATAGCTGAAAGTGCAGAGTCTAAAGCTTGCGCTAATCTTTCAGCATTGGGAAATCGATCGCGGGGTTTAGGAGCTGTTGTCTTTTCAATCACATCCCGCAGAGGTGGAGCGATCGCTTCCACAGACTGCAAATCTAAACGATAGGAGAGATCTCGGCGACGTTTATAATACTTAAGCGGCTGTTCTCCAGTTAGTAAAAACACAAGTGTCGGCCCGATCGCATATAAATCTGATTGGGTTACTGGTTGTCCTCGATCCTGCTCCGGGGCACTATAGCCCTCTGCTCCAATCCGAGTTCCCAAGGGCGTTCCAATCTCCTTAACTGCTCCAAAATCAATCACCACAATCTGACGATCTAAGCGACGTAGCAATAGATTCGCCGGTTTAATATCCCGATGCACAATCGGGGGTGATTGGCTATGCAAATAACCCAAAATCTGGCAGGTTTGAATCATCAACTCAATGGCAACTGGTGCAGAAAACGGCCCCTGTTGATAGAGCAAGCGCTCTAAGTCCTCACCATGGATTAACTCCATCGCCAAATACTTTTTACCCTCCTCAATAAACGAATCAAAAAAGCGAGGAATTCCGGGATAGTTCAACCCCTTCAGGGTGCGAGCTTCCCGGTCAAACAACTCCCTAGCCTTGGCAATGCGGGCTAAATCAGAATTCATCTCCTTAAGTACGATTAACGGAGATGAACTTTTTTTCGATGGAGGAGGATAGGCTAAATAGGTTGTTCCCATACCCCCTTGACCTAAAATTCGCAAAATCCGATAATCCCGCACTTGTTTTTCAACATGCAAGGGTTGACCACAATGGATACAAAACAAATTATTCGGAGCATTGCCTTCATGGGTGCATCCTGATGTAGTTGGAGGGGGAGCAATTGTCTGATTCAGAAAGGTAAGCTCTAAAGTTGGCCCCCCAGCAGCTAACTGGATCAGACTTTTGCTCTCGATTATCATTTGGGAGATAGCTTGATGGTTCACCAGCGTGCCATTTGTGCCTCGGTTAGTGACTTTCCAGGCGATCGTTTCATCCGTCTGATGTGAAATGGGTTCTAACTCCAAATGATACCGAGACACCAAATCATTAGAAAGCACCACTTCATTATCCTGGGCCCGGCCAATACGAACTTTCCCTTGAGGAGGAAATTTCCAGCTTTGCAGTGGCTCTCCTTTCTTCGGATCTAATAGAGTGAGGGCGATCGTCCCTTGTATCATCTTGACGTATCTCAAACAGTATAGAACAACTCAATATTGACTTAACGGCTTAATCCTCCTAAATTAGGGCGCACCTTGGCCCGAACTAGAACCACTGTAATATTGTCATGACCATTATGTTCGTTAGCCAAATCGATTAAATCACTCACTCCCCGCTCCAGATTGGCACGAGAACTCATCAGAGGTTCAATATGCGTCCCCACATGCTTTTCTACTAAATCATTATCCGTAAGTCCATCGGAGCTTAACAGCAATAGACTATCTTGATTGAGTTCAAAACAATAAATATCCGGTTTGACAAAATCGTTGTGGCGTGGACCTAATGCTTGAGTTAATTGATAGGCATCGGGACGAGCAAAGGCTAATTCGGGTTCTAATCCGCGCTTAATTTCCCGTTGGGCAACATCATGGTCTTGAGTCAGTACGCTTAACCCCTGTTTTCGACTAAACATATATAATCGACTATCACCCACATGGGCAACAGCCACATGAACGTCTTGAATTAAAACCAAAACCAAGGTAGTCCCCATTCGTCCACTTCCGGTACGACTTTGGGATTGATTAATGTCATAGATGGCTTCATTGGCTTGTAATATACCTTCTCTAATACATTCAGTCGAAGGTAAACGAGAGTCAGAATCGGGTAAATCAAACCAATGGGTTTGAAAATACTCTTTGAGGGTGTTCACTCCAACCATACTGGCTTCTTCTCCACCCGCATGTCCACCCATCCCGTCACAGAGAATATACAAGCCTTTGGCATGAATGGTACGCCCAGTTTTATCTTCAATGCGTTCTAGTTGGGTATGAATCAGAAAACTATCTTCATTGTGGTCTCGTTGCATCCCCTTATCCGTTGCTCCTGCATAATCGAGGCTAAACAGTTGCATCGGTAAAACCACGGTGGGCATATCTTCAAAGGGGGCACCCGTGGAACTGGGAAACTGGGTAGGGGCAGATGGAGAAAATGCAGCAGGGTTATAGTCGTTGTAGTCAATAGGTTGGGTTTTGTCCTGATCGAGTTCTTCTTCAGAATAGAGGGGGGCAAGGCTTTCGGGATCACTGTCTAGGTCTAGGTCTGGATTGCCTTGTTCTTCAGCTAAAATGTCTTCTAGGCGATCGCGGAGTTGGTCAACGGCGGTCATTTTTTCCGCTTTCAGGTCTTGAAAGAGGGTGAGTAATGATCCCACTTGGGTCATATCTGATTGTTGAAAGAGTTTTTGCCACAGTTTACCTAACTCTTTAAGGGTGATTGCTTCTGGGTTGCCATCAGGATATAAGCATTTGAGGCACAGAATTTCATCTTCATCGAGCAGAAGGTTGTCTAGTTCTAGAAGGCTTTGGCGACAATGGACGATTTCGAGCTGTTCCCAGAGATCGAGCATCTCATGGAACATAAAGATAATTTGCTCTGAGGGCATGTTTTCTTCCCGCCACAGATCTACCACTTTTTTCCAGTCTGAGCGGTCCTCGATCACTGTAACTGTCTTGTTTTCGTCTTCCAGCCAAGATTCCTGTAGGGAAGGGACACGATGGCGATCCATTTCATTGAGTTGTGATTCTAGCGCTCGATAAATCTGGGCGAGTTCTGGAAGAATAACTTGTGCATTGGGTGAGATATCCATAGGGTTGTTTAGGGTTAGTCTTGAGCTTGATTTGGGAGAATTGTTAATTAGTACGTCTGGAGATTCTGGGAATCCAGAATAGTGGCTTAAGAATAGATAACAATAATCAGGGAAGTTGGACAACCAGGTGGACGGTGGCGATCTGTGACTCATCGCTAATGCGATAAGGCTCGGCATCGCTGCGTGATAATGCTAGGCATCGCTACACAATCGAATCGCACAATCTCTTGCACCTTTCAGGATAGCAGGTTAGATTTCCCATGGTCATTATATTGTCTCAGTTTGATGATTCAATGAAGAGCCGTTTAATTGTGTAACAAATTGCAAAAATGATGTCTGAGCTATCCGATCGCAATCTTAAGATAATTGGAAGGAGAGGATTAAAAAATTGACTCAACCTCCTTCCGCTACTCCTGTTACTCCAAGGATAACCCTTGCTAAGATCATGTCTGTTACCAGAGCCTTACCCTCAATTCAACCCCATTTACCTAAAATTCCTAAAATCAGTTCCACCGTATCTGCCCTATTAGCTGTCTTTTTGGCGATCGCTTCTTTATCCTTTGCTGCCATTTTCATTCGCTTGAGTGAACGAGAGTTGGGCCCATTTTCTACAATTTTCAACCGGTTTTGGATTGCCTTTATCGTTTTGGGGGTCGTTTATGCCCTAGAACACTCAAAAAACAGCGATTCTCTAGATCCCAACCCAAACGTTGAACCGCTCAATCGACGGGATGTGATGTTGTTAATCAGTGCAGGGGTGATGTTTTGGGGATGTTTGGCCTTTTGGGCTTGGTCTTTGACCCTAACCGGTGTAGCCAATTCTACCATTTTACATAACCTAACGCCTTTATTTACAACTCTGGGGGCTTGGATCATTTTCCGTGAGTCCTTTGATCGGCCATTTTTAATGGGCTTACTCATTGCTCTGATTGGGGCGATCGCCCTGGGACTCGATGATTTCCAAGTCGGCGCTGAACATCTGAATGGAGATATTGCTGCCCTATTATCGGCTGTCTTTTCTGCTGCTAATTTAATGTTAATTGAAACTCTACGCCACAAGTTTCCCGCTACGGTAATCTTAATGTGGTGCTGTGGTGTTGGCGCAATTCTCTCCCTGCCGGTTGTCTTGCTGGCTGAAGACCAACTCTTTCCGATTACGGTCTCTGGATGGCTCTCTGTGATTGCCTTAGCGGTGGTTTGTCAAGTGGTGGGACAAGGATTACAAGCCTATAGTCTCAAGCGTCTGTCTTCGGGTTTAGTGGGAATTTTCCTGTTACTCGATCCGGTTTTTGCGGCGATGATTGCTTGGATTGTTTTTGCCGAAGGATTGACGTTGATTAATATGATGGCTTTTGCTACGGTTTTAGGGGGAATTTATCTAGCCAAATCGAGTCAATATAGCGATCGCATCCTTAGTGAAGAGTCGTCTACCTAGAACGGTTGGGTTAATCGGCATCCATCTGTAGGGGCGAAGGGTTTTTCGCCCCTACTCGATCAACGATAGTATCATGGTGAGTTAAGTTTCCGGTTATATCATTTCTGAATTTTTAATTGATATTAGGTCTACAGTCATGAGTTCCCATATCCTGGTCATTGAAGATGAAGAAAAACTCGCTCGTTTTGTGGAGTTAGAACTGCAATACGAAGGATACCAGGTCAGTGTTGCGGGGGATGGGTTGACAGGATTAACTCGTATTCGAGAGTTGAAACCCGATTTAGTGATTTTAGATTGGATGTTACCGGGGTTAAGTGGAATTGATTTATGTCGCCGTTTACGCCAAACTGGAGAGAATGTTCCAGTAATTTTGTTGACTGCAAAGGATGAAGTTGGCGATCGCGTTGCGGGATTGGATGCGGGTGCAGACGATTATCTGGTCAAACCTTTTAATATTGAGGAATTATTGGCCAGGATTCGGGTACAGATTCGCCGAGTGCAGAAATCGGAGCGCGAGTATTTAGCCTTTGAGGATCTGAGTTTAGATCGCAGGTCGCGGGAAGTCAAGCGCGGCGATCGGGCGATCGAGCTAACTGCCAAAGAATTTGATTTGTTAGAATATTTGCTGATGCATCCCCGCCAAGTTCTCACCCGCGACCAGATTTTAGAACAGGTTTGGGGCTATGATTTTATGGGCGACTCCAATATCATTGAAGTTTATATTCGTTATCTGCGCTTAAAGTTAGAAGCCAACGAAGAAAAACGATTAATTCAGACGGTGCGCGGTGTCGGCTATGTTTTGCGGGACTAGATTAGTTTATTCTCTAGTAGGTAAAACGTAATGCTCTAAGTTTACCGTTGTTTTAGTACGACCAAAGTAATATCATCAAAGACTTTTTGTTGCCCAATAAACTGGCGTACCTCTTCAATAATCAAGTCACGAATTTGCATCGCTGAATGTTGCCGATACTGTTGTGCTAATTGAGTTAATCGCTCTAACCCATACAGCTCATTCTCCATATTTTCCGCTTCTATAATGCCATCCGTGTATAAGAGAACAATATCATCTCGATTTAAGATAATCTCTTGTTGAGCAACAAATTCACCAATCTCCAATTCCAAACCAATAGGAAACCCTAAATCTAGGGTATCGATCAATTCCAGTTCTCCATCGGCTCGAACCACGATAATGTCTTCGTGTTGACCACTAACCTGAATCACGCCACATTCGTAATTTAGAATAGCTAAACTCATATTTTTGTCAGAGTTCATGCGTTGCAAGTTTTGATATAAGGTTTGATTAACTATTTCTAAAAAATGAATCGTATTGGTTTCCTGGATGTTTTCTAGAGTGCGAATAACCGTTTGCGCCATTAACATTAACACTCCACTTTCTAAACCATGACCGGTTACGTCTCCGATACTAATTTTGATGCGATTGCCTTGCTTTAATACATCATAATAATCCCCTCCAACTTCATCCGCAGGCTCCATAAATCCGGCAATATCCAAGTTTTCCACTACTTCTAATTCAGTTTTCTTAGGTAACACCATCTGTTGAATTTTTCTGGCAACATCCACTTCTGAACTCAAACGGAGATTTTCGGAAGTTAATTGTTCATTTAATGTTTTAATTTCTGCGTTAGCTAAAGCCAGTTCAGCAGTTCGCGTTTCTACTTTTTCCTCTAAATTACGGTATAAATACGCATTTTCTAGGGCGATCGCCGCTTGTCCTGAAAGAACCTGTAGTGTATTTACTCTATCATCAGTAAAAGCCCCTACCGTTAAGTTGTTCTCCAGATAAACCATACTAATTAATTTACCCTGATTGACTAAGGGAATACAGAGAATTGATTGAGGTTGATTGATTTTAATATAAGTATCTCGAGTAAAGTTACCAGAATGAGAAGCATCATTTAAAACTAAATTTTCCTGCGTTCTAGCAACATAGTTCACGATCGCATGACAAACCGTATTAGACTCTGCTACGGGTTGATTCTGAAGGGCTATAATCTCCTCAGAATCAACACTTCCTGATGCTTCAATCACTAAATCATCTTCATTAACAACGATCAAACATCCAGTTTGTGCCCCCGCATTTTGCAGGATAATATGCATTAACTCTACTAGCAATCTATCTAAGACAATTTGTCCAGAAATAACTCGATTAGCTTTAAAGATTGTATCAAAGTCTAAGACCTGTCCGTAAGTTTCGGTAGTATCTCTTGAGGTAATGTTGTGGGAAGGAGAGCTATTGTACAGCGTGGGGAAATCGTTCTCGAGGGCAGCGATTTTTGCCAAGGCTCCCCAGCGATCGTAACCATAGATCGCATCGAGCAAATACTGCTGGGCAATTTTTTCCCGTCCCAAGGTCCGATAAAACTCAGAGGCACGTTCGGCTGCAATGCCCGTCTCTGCCAAAAAGCCGTTGGACTGGGCAGTGGCGATCGCGCGATCGTAATAGTCCATTGCCTCTAGCGCTCGCCCTTGAATGCGTGCCTGTTCGGCTAAGATCAATTCGTGCTTGCTTTGATAATTGTGAGGGGCGTGACTCGCCCAGTTAGCGATTTGAGCCGTATTGGTTTGAATGGACTCCCAAGTCGTTGTCTGTTCTTCTGGCGGTAAACCTGAATAAATGGCTAACTGCACCAAAGTTTCATAAAAAACATAGCCTCCAGCGAGCATAGAAGCATAGGCTGATGTTTGGTATTGGGATGCGATCGCCATCTTGGCCTTAGCAGTTTGCCAATCTTTCATCAGGTAAGCCAGCATCACCTCAGCAAAATAGACAAAAAACAGCAACATGCGATTTTGCGAGGCTTCGAGGTATCCTACCTCCTCACGGCTGAGATATTCCCCCTCAAGGATCTGCACATCTGGTACTTTGCCTCGCAAGTTTTGGGTCAACTGCCGCCAAGTTTTGGCAGGATACCAGCCATGCTCCTGTTTCGTTTTTGCCAGCAGTTCCACATAAGTCTGTTGCGCCACCTCCACATCCGGGAGTCTCATCCCCGTGAGCATCATGTAGCCGCACGACCACATCGCACAATAGGCTGCATAAACCAAATCTCCAGTTTCGAGACCCATATTTACTTTCTGCTCTAGGGACTTAATCGTCCGGTGATGTGCTTCTTTCCAATGTCCCACGAAGGAGCTAAAGAGCATATGAACTTTGCACTTGAGAGTAGCAGAAGGATATTGCTCCAGGATACGCATAGAAATTTGTCCGGATTGATAGCCCAAGGCAATGTCATTGAGGGGCCCGCAAAGGATCAGACCATACATCCCATAGGCATATGCTGCCAGCGAGGAGTGACCAAATTCCAAACAGAGGTTCACCATCTCGAAGACAGTAAAGAGCAACAGATCCGGGCGGGCTTGGTAAATGGGGCCAGAAATAATACTTAGAATTTGAAGTACGGCTAATTGCTGGCGTTCGCACATTTCAGGATAATCCGCCAATTCATCCAACTGGGGCAGGGGTCTCGCTAATTGCAACTTTGCCAGATTGGTCTCCAGAGGGTAGCCCAATAATTCCAACACTGGCAGTGCAGTCTCGATCGCCTCCAGCATCTGGTTTTGGGCAATGAAAAACTGGATTTTAACCTCGTAAATTTTGACTTGATCAAGCAGAGTTCGGGAGCGATCGAGAACGATCTCCGAAAGGGCTTGTGCAGTTTCAAACTGTATTAGCAGATATTCTACTTCAACCGCTTCGGTATAGAGTTGCAAGGTCAAGTCGTACTCACTTTGCCACGCATCCTCTGGCAGCAAGTTCCGTCCTGTCGTGAGATATTCGATCGCCGAGTCATAGGCTGTGGCAGCTTTAGCCTTGCATCCGGTCTGCAAGTTGAGTTGCGCCAAATCGAGCCGCTCGCTGGGTTCGACAATCAGAGCAGCGCCGATATTAAGCGGGTTAACAATGTCAAAGACACGCTCGTCTAACTCTTCTGGCAAAATGCTTTGCCAAAGTAAGCGACCCACCTTGAGATGAACCTGTTGCTTTTCTGCCTCGGGAATCAGAGAATAGGCTGCCTGTTGAACGCGATCGTGCAAAAACTTGTAGTCAATTTGTAAAGTTTCGCAGTCCTCGACGACTTGCGGAATTTTATAGGTATCGCTCAAGGGAACGACTAATCCAGACTGAAGTGCTGCCCACAAATCGGCAGCAACGATCTGGGCGGGTTGTTCACTGACAATTGCCAGTATTTTCAAATCGAACCGATTGCCCACGCAGGCCGCCAACTGCAAAACCTTTTGTGTAGCTGTGGGTAATTTTTGGATTTCCTCCACCATCAAATCCACAACATTTTCGGTAATTTCAATATCGAGTAAATGTTTTGTGCTCCATTGCCATTCACCCATTTGTAGATTAAATTTAATGACTTCTTCAACATAGAGGTATTTAAAAAGCCGCGTTAAGAAAAAGGGATTACCTTGGGTTTTCCGGACGAGTAATTGGGTGAGGGTTTCAATTTCGGATCGCTCCATCTGTAGAGTATCGCCGACCAACTCAGTAATGTGGGTCGGGTTTAGCGCTTTGAGAACGATGGTTTCTAGGGCTGTCCCCCTCTCCTGAATCTCCTCGAGCATTCGCATTAAGGGATGGGTTGCACTCACCTCGTTGTCCCGATAAGCGCCCAACATCAGTAGATATTGCCCGTCAGAATCCGTAACGAGTAGTTCAATTAATTGCAACGATGCGACATCTGCCCATTGCAAGTCATCCAAAAACATGACAAGAGGATGCTGTTTGCGAGTAAATACGCCAATAAACGCCCGAAAAACGAGATTAAAGCGGTTCTGGGCTTCAGAAGCAGACAAGATCGGCAAAGCTGGTTGGGGGCCGACGATGGACTCCACTTCCGGAATCACATCCACGATCGCTTGACCATTTTTCCCCAGGGCAGTTGTTAGTTTTTCGCGCCAAGTGGCAACTTGCTGATCCGTTTCTGCGAGCAGTTGGCGCACCAGTTCTCGAAAGGCTTGAATCAACGAAGAATAGGGCTTATTGCGCTGCAACTGGTCGAACTTGCCGCTAATGAAATAGCCTCGCTGCCTTACAATGGGCTTGTGAACCTCATTGATCAGGGCAGATTTGCCAATTCCCGAATAGCCTGCCACCAGCATCATTTCGGTAGTACCTTGGCTAACGCGATCGAAGGCCGCCAGCAATTGCCGCACTTCTGATTCGCGACCGTAGAGCTTTTGCGGGATCGAGAAGGTTCCTCGTCGGTCTTGTTGAGCTAGTATAAAGGGGCGCACGGTTTGACTTTCCCGCCATTGCTGCCAGCAGATTTCCAGATCCGCTTTGATGCCATAGGCACTCTGATATCGATCTTCAGCAGTTTTGGCCATGAGTTTTGCGATCGCACCCGAAAGGATTTCGGGAATTTGAGGATTTACACTATTAAGGGGCTGGGGAGTTTTGGCCAGATGGCAATGTATCAGTTCCATCGGATCGTTGGATTTGAAGGGAAGCTGTCCCGCAAGCAGTTCGTAAAGGGTAATCCCCAAGGAATAAAAATCGGTGCGATAATCGATCGCCCGGTTCATCCGACCCGTTTGTTCGGGAGAGATATGGGTGAGGGTTCCTTCGAGAAGATTGGAATTGCTTATAGTCGCCGATTCCTTAGACAAGCGCGAGGCAATGGAAAAATCAGTCAGTTTTAACTGTTGGGTTTCTGGGTTAAAGATAATATTTTCGGGTTTAATATCTTTATGAATCACTCGTTTTTGATGGAGATGTCCCAAAGTTTCTGCCAGTTGCCGTCCGACCCAGAGAACGCATTCGACAGATAGCGGTTTCTCGTGCGACCAATAAGTAAGATCTCGCCCACCAAAATCTTCCCATACTAAAATTGGTTTTTCCTGAAATTCATCTAAAGTAAGGGGAGCGACGATCCCGGAAATATCCAGGTGTCGAGCGATATCGTACTCGTGCTTGAGTCTGGCAATATCCACCGTAGAAGGATAATTTTTCCGGATGGTTTTGAGAATCACTGGAGTACCATCGGTTTGCGTGACTGCCCGATAGACAATTGTATTCACATTTTCCGACAGTGTAGCCAAGATTTGATACTGCGACAGCTTGAGCATGATTCAATATGGAAGGATATAAAAAATCAGAGGAATAATAGATAGATAAAGCAAGTCACGATCGCGCGGCAGGAAAGATCCAATTCTGCTCTAATGTATCTATAATGGTAAATCCAATCCCACCGCAACACCCCCTATAAACCGGTTATACTCCGA
The DNA here is from genome assembly GCF_028330985.1 of Roseofilum reptotaenium CS-1145. Classification (NCBI taxonomy): domain Bacteria; kingdom Bacillati; phylum Cyanobacteriota; class Cyanophyceae; order Desertifilales; family Desertifilaceae; genus Roseofilum; species Roseofilum reptotaenium. The sequence goes on from NZ_JAQMUE010000021.1 coordinate 64,576, forward strand.
GCTTTTTCAATCAAGCTCGGAGCATATAATCCACTAACGCAACCAAGGACACAATTGTTGGAGCCACCTCCATATCTGCAAAAGCAAAATCTCTAGAATTCCCAAAAATAAAACCAAGGGAAACAAAGGCTTGAGATACCAAGGGAGTTTGCCACTCCACGGCAGGCCCTTTTGGTAGCGTTGGCGATCTGACCAGCGATGCAATGAATAAATGATAGGTTGACGGAGATTCCAAACTTTACAGTAGGGGACTTTTGCCTCTGAAGCATCGATAATAGAGTTGACGGCGTAGCGAGCAGCTTCGTTTGCGCCTTCCATCGTTGCCAGATCGACATTCGTTCGCACATAGTCCGAAGCGAGGAATAGGTTAGGGATTTGGCTGTAAGACAAGGGACGCAGACTCCAATTATCGATCGCATTGACCATGAGGGGTTCGCTGTTGATGTTGGCGGAGGAACCATGGCGCAGGCGGCTGTAATAGCACAGGGTTTCGTTGCCGGGTTGCGGAGGAGTACAGGAGATCGGACTAGCTCCCGGACAGTCCTTAGGTCGAGGAATGGGTCCGACAAAACCTTTGGCAACTAACGCATTCACTTCCAAGCGCGCTCCATATTGGTCGATCTCGAGATGATTGGCAATTTCTTCAAGAGTGACGGAATCGCGCTCGTGCTGGTGAATCCACAAAAAGAGTGCTTTAAAAGAATTCGGAAGATAGAGATTTAATACTTCTTCTAATTTTTCTGGATTATCAACCCAGTCAGAACTATGGGTAATATCGGGGTCGAGAAACCAAGAGAGCAGGTATTCATCCTTAAGAATGGGTTTGCCGTCTTTCTTGAGAGAGTGTTTCATTTCTTCCCAAATTTCGGTTTTGATTTGCTCTGGAGAAGCAACTTGGGCGGGCTTGTTGTCCCTGAGGTAAAGGCTGCAAGAACCAGAGTCCACCTTAACTTCATTCGTGTTGGGATTGATGGAGTATCCCCAATCGGAGGCGATTGCAGAGATAATCCCCCTCACCTTGCCATCCCCAAATCCTTCCATGGGAAATTCCTCTTTATTCCAAACTGCTTGTTGGGAAATGGAAGTCAAAGACCAAGGCGTACCTACATACAGAATGTGTCCCTTTAGGTCAACAACATCTCGATCCAGATAAAATTGAATGCCGTTCATCCAAGCCGTACTCGTTCCTAGGGATTTAATCGTTGCCAGAGCCTCATCGCCGTCGAGGATTTCCTCCGAGAGCAAGCCAGCCATCATCTCGACCGGAACTGCGGCGAGATAGTAGTCGGCGGTAATGTGCTTGTCTGTTTTCGTTGCCAAATCGGTCACCATCGCCCCTCTGACTTGCGTCTTTCCGTTTTCGCCCTTGGCAACTTCAATGCTACGCAGGCGATGGCGTAGGTAGTAGTTCACTCCTTTGGAGCGCAAATAGTCGAGCCAAGGGTTTATCCACACATCATTGGTTGGACCGTTGAGGACGAGATCAGCGCCATTTGTGCGGGTAAAGCCAAAAAGGAATTGAATGTAGATTTCCCCTGCCGTTTTTGTATTAGCCAATTTGGGGCGGGACGCTACTAAGCTAGTGGTTAAACCCTGTGCCAATAACTCTTGATAGGCTTCGGACATCTTTTCTGCCTCAATGTAGTCCCACCAACTGATTTTCTCGTATTCTCCAATAAACCTTTCTTGGCAAGAGGTCATCAACTGCCAAGTGCGAGCTGCAAAAAAATTCACCTCGTTCGTCGGGATTTGTTCTTGGGTGATGGCTTTGATAATTAACTTGAGATCCTTAATCAAATCCCAACAGGAGCGAGGGAACCTTGCGGGCAACTTAATTAAGTTCTTACCTATACGTCCAAGGGCGAGATAGGGGAGAGATACTAGGTTGTCAAAAACACCTCGGCGATTATTCTTGTAAGGAATGCGCTTCATCGTATCAGTCACATTTCTGTAGAAGCCCGGAAAGAAACGAAATCCATGCTCCCCCGGCAGGTTTTTTTTCCCGGGAGCAGCACTATGGGGAACGTTGATGCTCCGGGCTTTCCCTCCCGGAATTTCTCTAAGTTCGTAGACTTCAACCTCAAATCCCCGCTCAATTAATTCCTGAGCAGCACTCATTCCAGCAACTCCACCACCAAAGATCGCTACTTTAGCCATACTAGTTTTCACTCCACTGTTCACAATACCTTTAAATCATTGTATATTTTAGACTTAGACTACTCAGTGCTTAATCAAACTTAAGGTTTTGTTCCAATTCTAACATGGATTGTTAAGTGATAGACCGATTTCCGGATTGGATTGCAAAACGCTGTAAGCTATGCTAAAAGAGTCACGACATTGTTGATAACGCTTATGCACAGATTTTTGTCTGGGCCGTTAACCGTTGAGACTCTGACAGTTACTGTCAAGGACTTACCCCCACAGTTACAAGGACTGAAAATCACCCAATTATCTGATTTTCATTATGATGGAGTGGAACTTTCTGAGGAACTGTTAACCGAAGCGATTCGCACAAGCAATCGCATCAATCCCGATCTGGTGGTCTTGACAGGGGATTTTGTCATCCATAAACCCGATCCCATTCATGCTTTAGTCAAACGCTTGAAACGGCTAGAGTCTCGGCGAGGGATTTATGCCGTTTTGGGAAACCACGATCTTTATTATCCGACTACTCAATTTATCATTACTGAAGCTTTAACTAAAATTGGGATTCAGGTTTTGTGGAATCAGGTCATTTATCCTCTCGGAAAAGGATTAGCCTTGGTGGGATTGCCAGATTTTTGGTCGCCCGAATTCAATCCAGCTTCAGTGTTAGACCATCTCGAGCCAAAATTACCGCGCATTGTGCTGTCTCATCAACCGGATAGTGCGGAAGTCTTGCAACAATGGCGTGTGGATTTACAGTTATCCGGTCATACCCATGGGGGGCAAATTGTGTTACCTCAATTGGGGCCATTAATCGCTTATCAAGATCGAGTGATTAGGGTAACACCTAAGTGGTTACGGGAGTATATCCCTTTACTGCAACGAAAGTGCGATCGCGTCGTTAAGCATTGGGAATGGTCGGCTGGATTGTACCAAGTTAATCACAATCGCCTTTATGTGAATCGAGGATTGGGGACTTATCCCCCTGGTCGGTTATTTTGTCCTCCAGAATTAACTGTGATTACGTTAGTTTAAATAAAAATGATCAAACTTTATGATTTTTTGCCCTCCGGCAATGGCTACAAAGTCCGTCTGTGTCTCACTCAGTTAGGACGAGAATTTGAGCGCATTGAAGTGAATATTCTTAAAGGTGAAAGTCGCAGGGTTGAGTTTTTGCTAAAAAATCCGAATGGACGCATACCGGTGATTGAAGTTGATCCAGATTTTTTTTTGTTTGAATCCAATGCAATTTTGATCTATCTTAGTCAAGGAACGAATCTATATCCCGATAGTTCATGGGAGCAAGCACAGGTGTTGCAGTGGATGTTTTTTGAACAGTACAGCCATGAACCTTATATTGCTACACCTCGCTATGGGATTTCGATCTTAGGCAAAGAACAGGAATATCAGGAAGCCATCACACAAAAACGCCAGGGAGGATATGCGGCGTTAGAGGTAATGGAAAATCATTTAAGGATTCATGATTTTTTTGTCGAAAATCGCTATACGGTGGCTGATATTGCCCTATTTGCCTATACCCATGTTGCGCCTGAAGGAGGTTATGATTTAAGTGGTTTTGGAGCGATTCAAAATTAGATCTCTAGAATTGAAGAGCAACCGGGATTTATCCCGTTAATGTTTGATGGATTTTAGGGTTCCTCTATTTAAGCAGAATTTCTCAATGTTCGAGGTTTGATACAAGAGGGATATGGGAATTCAATACGGTAATCTAACTCTATATGGAATATCTCAACAAGAATTAATCAACTATTTGTCTGAAATTAGTGAAGAAGCTTATGTCTCTTCAACTTTCGATAGAGTGACAATTCTGTACGCTTCATATTTTGAAAATGATTTAGGTCGAAAACAAAATTTAAAGTTTAAAAACCTAGATACAAATTGGAAAAAGATATTTAAGCAATACCACTATAGTTCGTTAGCACCATTAGTGTTTTTTGCATTTCACCTTTCAAAGTTTTTTCATGTTCGGCTCTTGGTGTCTTTGTTTATGACGGTAGCTGCTTTTGGTATTGTCTTTATCAAAAAGGATTAATACTCGATGAGTATACAACTTGTGGAGGAAATCGTTGGCAAATAGGTCAAGGTATGCTTTTGCATGAATTCGGGAATCAGATTAAAGGAGGAGATGCGAAAAAATTATGTAAAGCTTTTGAAAAAGAGAAACTTATTAGTGAAGTTAACACTATTTTAACAAAGCCAGATGGAAATAACTGTAAACGATTAGACAGTTTTGATGGGTCTCGCTATGATGCTCTACTTCAAGTAGAAAACTATGATTCTCCTACTACTCGACATGAAGCCTTAGCAAGAGTTTTAGGTATTTGTCCTGGTTTGGTGGTGGGATTAAACTATTCAGCTATTGAATCAGGAGAACTAGCAGACTTTTTGGATGATTTTGAGTATTATGAAAATAATGGAACTATCTCTTTTGAAGAATTTGATTTAAAGTTCAAAAAAATATTGAATTAACCAATATTTTTTTGTCTTGTATTTGTTCAAATATTTCAATTACTTCACAATAGGTAAAATAATAAATCTGCAAATTTGCCCTCGTAAATCACTCCCACTCAAGTTAACTCCACTCAAATTTAAGGAATGGAGATCGATTTCTTGCAAATCTAATCCACCAAAATCTCGTTCACCCTGATGATATCGTTGATGTAATTCCTCTCGATTCATGGTGCAATCCACTCATCGTTATTCACTGTAATATTGATATTGCCAATGGATACGAGGATGCAGAAGTCTCTGTACCGGTTCCCCTCCCTGAAGATGGGATTCAACAATCTCAGATACATCTTCCGGTTTTACCCGACAATACCAAGTTTCATCTGGTAAAACCCGCACCGTTGGAGCCAGATTACATTGTCCTTGACACCCAACAGCTTCTACTTTAACGGTTTCACTCGCATACCCTTCAAAAGCAGCTAAAACCTCAGCCGATCCTTGCCTAGTACAAGATTCATGTTGACAAAGCCAAACATACCGACAATTCACCTCTTCTGGAGAATTTTCTGACCCCTTACCCATTGCCTATTGCCTTTCAATGATGAATATCCAAGGATAAGACATATTGACCTAAATTGAGGCGCTCGCACCACAGTTCATACTCAATTCTCAAGTGTTCAGGTTGGGAATACCCCGTTAAAATCAAACTGTGAGTAAAATTGCGTAAGCGCATCTGTCCTACCTCATGGGCAGACTCTCCGGAGAGCCAATATCGAGATAATCCATACATGCCCTGTTCCCAGAAATGGCGATAACTCAATTTGCCATTTCCCTGCATTGTCATCACTACCCGATGAGCAGAAATCTCTAACCATAATAATCGCGGTGGCCCGGCTAAGGGAATGGTTGGATCAATCTCTGGGTTACGGTCGTAGAGTCCGGGTTCATTGAGTAACAGATGAAAGCGGTCTCGGTCTTTACGGTATAACGTAGCGGCAGTTTCCACAAACGAATAAATAGGAAGATCCGTCGAGGAAAAAGACAGACTAACAGGTTTGCGGTGGTTTTTGAGCATATCACATGAAGAGAGAACAACAATTGACAGATTCAGAAGTGAACCCCTACCAGCCTGTAACACCATAGGGTATGATTGCGCTACAGAGTCTTAATTTTCACTTATTTTTAGTTTATCTCCATGACCGCCCCGATTGTTACCCTAAATTTAATTGGCCCTAATGAAGATTTGATCATTCAACCCCCAAAAACTGGGGTAGCGCTACAGGGCAAGATTCAAGTGCCTGGAGATAAATCGATTTCCCATCGATCGCTGATGTTAGGGAGTTTAGCCCAAGGAGAAACAACGATCGCCGGATTGCTCATTGGAGAAGACCCCCAGAGTACCGCCGCCTGTTTCCGAGCCATGGGCGTAAATATTACAAAACTTAACTCCGAAGAAGTTAAAGTTAACGGTTTAGGACTCGGAGCACTACAGGAGCCAACTGATATTTTAGATTGTGGCAACTCTGGAACCACAATGCGCCTGATGTTGGGAATTTTAGCCTCCCATAAAGACCGCTTGTTTAGTGTAACGGGAGATCATTCCTTACGATCGCGTCCCATGTCCAGAGTGATTAACCCCCTAAAACAAATGGGCGCTCAAATTTGGGGACGTAAAAACCACACCCTTGCTCCTCTAGCTGTGCAAGGCACCCAACTCCAACCCATTCATTACCATTCCCCTATTGCCTCAGCCCAGGTCAAATCCTGTATTCTCCTGGCAGGACTGATGGCAGAAGGAGAAACCACGGTCACCGAACCCGCCCTATCTAGAGACCATAGCGAACGGATGTTAGCCGCTTTTGGCGCAACGGTGAAAACAGACCCCCAAACCCATTCGGTTACTGTTGTAGGGCCAGCTCAATTATCCGGTCAATCCATTATTATTCCTGGAGATATTAGTTCGGCAGCCTTTTGGTTAGTTGCAGGAGCCATCATTCCCGATAGCGACCTGATCGTTGAAAATGTTGGTATCAATCCTACCCGCACTGGAGTATTAGAAGTCTTAGAGCAAATGGGAGCCGATATTGAATTTCTCAATCAAAGAATAGTGACGGGTGAACCCGTAGCCGATTTACGAGTAAAATCGAGCCGTCTGCACGGATGCGAATTTGGCGGTGACGTAATTCCCCGCTTAATTGACGAAATTCCCATCTTAGCGGTCGCTGCTGCCTTTGCGGAAGGAAAAACCGTGATTAAAGACGCGGCAGAATTACGGGTTAAAGAAAGCGATCGCCTGGCCGTTATGGCCTCCGAACTGAGCCGTATGGGAGCCAACATTACCGAACACCCCGACGGCTTAGAAATTATTGGCTCTACCCCCCTCAAAGGAGCAGAAGTTGACAGCTATACCGACCACCGGATCGCCATGAGTTTGGCGATCGCCGCCCTCAATGCCCAAGGAAAAACCACCATTCATCGCGCCCAAGCAGCCGCCATTTCCTACCCCAGCTTTACCCCTACCCTAGAAGGACTGTTAATTGAGGGATAGTCGATCAATAAGATTGCAAGCCTGCCAACTCTCAACTATTCACTATCAACTATCCTGAGATAGAATGCACTATAGTAACCCTAATTCATGTTGCCTTAAAGCCCCAGTTTAAAATCCATCCCAGAGATTTCCTGAACATCAGCTATTTTCAACCACGGGGTTTTTCAGTTAAGCTCTGGATAACCTGATGTGTCGCTGCTCGCGAATGGACAGTTCAAATCCTACTCTAGAGTTATTCAAAGTATTTGTTGAACAAACCCCTGCCGCTGTGGCTTTGTTCGACCAAGAAATGCGTTATTTACTCACCAGCGATCGCTGGCTGAGTGAATATGGTCTTAGGGATATCCCCCTAAACAACCTCACCTTCTATGACACCTTTCCCCATTGCCCAGAACAATGGAAACCCATTCATACAGAATGCTTATTAGGAAACTATGAAGGGTGTGAAGAACATTATTTTTTCGGAGAAGATGGAAAACTGCAATGGGTCGAATGGGATATTCGACCCTGGCATAATTCTTCCGGAGAAATTAATGGTCTCATCATGTTCACCCAAAATATTACTAAACGTAAACGAGCAGAGGCGGCTTGGATGAAAATTGAGAATCGGTTTAACAAACTTACAGCTAATGTCCCTGGAATTATCTGTCAACTCCTTCTTAAACCCGAACACCCCATCCAATTCACTTATGTTAGTCCAGGTTGCACCAAAATCTGTGAGCTTGATCCAGATGCCCTTGAGCAACATCCCCTTCTGTTTCAGGAATTAATCCATCCGGATGATTTATCAGAATACAAAGCTTCTATCACAACAGCGATTCAAAACCGATCGGCCTGGTCTTGGGAAGGCCGAATTATTACCACATCAGGTCAAATTAAATGGCTCGCTTGCTCCACTTCCCCCCCAGATACTCAAAACTCGCTAGAACAACAATTTTTAGACGATCTACCCTATAACTTTACTCCCAATGAACTGCTCCTAGATGGCCTATTTATTGAAGTTACTGAACGCAAACAGGCAGAACTAAGCCTTCTACAACAGGAAACCCAGTTAAGGGCCCTGTTTAAAGCCATGACTGATTTGATCCTCGTCCTCGATCGAGAAGGTCACATCCTAGAAGTTGCCCCAACCAACTGTAACCTCTTTACTCAAGACCGGCTTGAACTCTATGGCATGAAAATCAGCGATCTCATGCCTGACGAAAATGCCCATCGCCTACTTGCCAATCTTCGTCGTTCCTTAGAAACCCAAAAAACGATTGATGTAGAATACTCGATGACCCTAAATGACCAAATTTTTTGGTTAGCGGCCAAAGTCTCTCCCTTAGATATGGATACTGTGGTTTGGGTTGCCCGTGATATTACCCGTCGCAAAGAATCAGAGGGAAAATTAGAGCAATATCGAGATACCTTAGAAGATCGAGTTGAACAAAGAACCGCTGAACTAGCAGCAGAAGTTGAAGAACGTCAACAAGTGGAACAGTCCCTACGCCAGCATGTACAAATGCTGGATTTAGCCAATGATTCCATTATGATTCTGGGCTTAGAGGGAACGATTAAATATTGGAATCATGGGGCCCATAAGCTCTATGGTTGGACCAAACAACAAGCGATTAATCAGAATATTCATAGTCTCTTACAAACGGAATTTAGTATCCCTTTACCGACTATTCACAAAATTTTGCGAGAACAAGGGTATTGGGAAGGAGAATTACAACAAACCAAGCGTGATGGAACTCCAGTAACTGTTGCCAGTCGATGGACGCTTCAGCGAGATAGACAGGGCCGTCCAGCCGCCCTGTTAGAAATTAATAATGATATTACTTATCGCTTTGAAACTGAGATGGCCTTACGCAAAAGCGAGGAACTCTATCGCACATTGGCTCAAAATTTTCCGGATGGTGCAGTGGTCTTATTCGATCTCGACCTCCGGTTTACCCTGGCAGAAGGCCGAGAATTAGGGAAGTTACGATTAGCTAAAGACAAATTAGAAGGGGAAACTCCCGCAGACATCTTTCCTCAATCGGTCAGTCAATTGATGGAATATCATTACCAAAATGCGTTAGCGGGAGAAACGGAACACTTTGAAATTTCTTTGGGGGAAAACTTTTATTTAATTCAGACCCTACCGGTTAGAAATGATGACGGATATATTATGGCGGGTATGGCTTTAATGCAGAATATTACTCAGCGTAAGCGCTCTGAAGAAGCCATTCGTAAAAGTGAAACTCGCTATCGAGAAATGGCCCAACGGGAGGAGTTGATTAACCGTTTGGCTTCTCAAGTCCGTAATTCTTTGAATCTTGACCAGATTTTGGACATAGCGGTGGTCGAAATTCAGAATTTGTTACAGGTGGATCAGTGTTTATTTAGTTGGTATCAGTCCCAGGGAGAAGACACACTACAAACTCCAGAATTTTCTCCCTATGGATATGTAAATGTGGTCAAAGAGGCAAAAACGGAAACTTTACCAACCGCATTGGGGTGTTTTCCAGTAGCTGCTGACGATCCGCTGTTGAATAATTTACTTAATCTAGAAATGCTCCAAGTGGATGATGTCTTCAGTCATGAAGACCCAGGAATTCATCAGCTTTATGAAAGTCGAGGATATCGGGCGATCCTTTTTTTACCGATTAAAACGGCTTATGGCGAGTTAGGATGTGTCAGTTGTGCCCATTTTGATGGCCCCCGTCGATGGACAGAGGATGAAGTAGAATTATTACAAACTGTCACGGATCAGTTGGCGATCGCGATTAGCCAAGCTGAACTCTATCGTCAGGCGACTGTAGCGGCGGAAAACGCCGATCGCAAAGCCAAAGAACTTGAAGAAACCCTCAGACAACTGCAACGTACCCAATCCCAACTGATTCAAAGCGAAAAACTCTCTAGTCTTGGTCAAATGGTTGCCGGTGTTGCCCATGAAATTAATAATCCCGTCAACTTTATTTATGGTAATTTAGTTCCGGCAAGAGATTATACGGCTGATATTCTCGGACTCTTACAACTCTATCAGGAAACCTTTCGCGATCCACCAGAACCAATAGAAGAAGAAATTGAAGCGATCGATCTAGAATTTATTAGTGAAGATTTACCCCGACTCCTAGACTCGATGCAAGTGGGAGCAGAACGGATTCGGGAAATTGTCCTATCTCTGCGTAACTTCTCCCGATTGGATGAAGCAGAAATGAAAAAGGTTGATCTCCATGAAGGCATTGATAGCACCTTAATGATTCTCCAAAATCGGTTAAAAGCCAAAGGCGATCGCCCAGGGGTAGAAGTAAGCAAATATTATGGTAAATTACCCAAGATTTTCTGCTATCCAGGACAACTTAATCAAGTATTTATGAACTTGTTTAGTAATGCGATTGATGCCTTGGAAGAGTCTAATATAGCTGAACCCAAAATCACAATTACGACTGAATTAATCGACAATAACCAAGCTGTCGTCAAACTAAAGGATAATGGACCAGGAATTGGCGAAAAAGTTCGTCAACGGTTGTTTGACCCCTTCTTTACGACCAAACCTGTGGGTAAAGGAACCGGCTTAGGATTAGCTATTAGTTATCAAATTATTGTGGAAAAACATCAAGGACAACTCAGTTGTGTTTCTGAATTGGGTCAGGGCGCAACCTTTGTGATTCAAATTCCCGCAGTTTCCCATTAGAGTAGGGAATAGGGAAAACCAGGTTTTCCCTATTCCCTAATTCCTTAATTTCTTAATTCCCTATTCTCCTATGACTCTACGGTGGAACTCCTTTTCAAGTTTGCTCAGTACAACGCTGTTCGTTGCCCTGAACTGGGGATGTACTCCCCAAATCCCTCAAGACTCCTCTGCTCCTCCTGCTGCAGAAACCATGCCCTTTGTGGCAGTCACTCAGATTGTAGAACATCCGGCTCTAGATGCTACCCGTGATGGCATACAGGATGAGTTAAAAGCAGCCGGATATACGGCTGGAGGAACCCTAACCTGGAAGTGGGAGAGCGCCCAAGGCTCACCGGCAACTGCCGCCCAAATTGCGTCTGCGTTTGTAGCAGAAAAACCGGATGTCATTGTGGCGATCGCCACTCCATCCGCCCAAGCAGCCGTTTCTGCCAGTACCGATATTCCTGTAATTTTCAGTGCGGTCACCGATCCAGTCGCAGCCAAATTAGTGGAAAACCTCGATCAACCTGGTGGTCTAGTCACGGGAGTGAGCGACCTATCTCCTGTCGATCGCCATGTGTCCTTAATGCAAGAAATTAATCCTAATCTGAAGACAATTGGTGTAATTTATAATGCCGGAGAAGCCAACGCCGTTTCCTTAGTCAATTTACTCAAAGACCAAGCCCAAATTAAAGGATTATCCGTCGAAGAAGCCACCGTTGCCAATTCCAGTGGTGTAGTCACTGCTGCCCAAAATTTGGTTGGGAAAGCCGATGTAATTTATGTGCCCACGGATAATACGGTGGTTTCAGCTCTAGAATCAGTGATTCAAGTGGGGATTGATAATAAAATTGGCATTTATTCTGGAGATACTGCTTCTGTAAAGCGGGGGACAATCGCCAGCTTAGGATTTGATTATTATGATGTTGGCCGACAAACCGGCAAACAAGTCATCCGTATTTTGGAAGGAGAATCCCCTGGTAATATCTCTGTAGAATCCGTCGATACCCTAAAACTGTATGTTAACCCCAAAGCTGCCGAAGCCATGGGTGTAACCCTTCCCGCGTCAGTCCTCGATCAGGCGGATACGGTAGTAGATTAGGGGAATCGAGCGGATTGTCTATTGCCTATTCCCCATTGCACGAAGCTCTGTAATTTTAATTGTTGCTTATGACTGCCCTCTTAGGAGCCATTGAACTGGGTTTACTCTATAGTCTCGTCGGTTTAGGCGTGTATCTATCCTTTCGTGTCCTTGACTTTCCCGATTTAACCGTCGATGGCAGTTTTCCCCTTGGAGGTGCTGTAGCTGCCACCTTAATCGTCAATGGAATGCATCCGATCATTGCCACAGCAGTGGCGATCGCTGCTGGGGCACTTTCAGGAGCTTGCACTGCCTGGCTAACCGTACAATTCAAGATCCTCAATCTGCTCTCTAGCATTCTCACCATGATCGCCCTCTATTCCCTCAATCTGCGGATCATGGGTCGCCCCAATGTTCCCCTTTTGGGAGAAACCACCCTCTTTACTCCCCTGAATAGCCTCTCTGTGCCCCGTCAAGTGGTCATTCCCATCATTTTGGTCATCATTGTCATTTTGCTCAAAGTTGGCCTAGATGCCCTCTTAGCAACCCAATGGGGCTTGGCATTGCGGGCAACTGGTGCCAACTCAACCATGGCTCGCGCTCAAGGGGTCGATCCCGGAATGATGATTATTGTGGGTATGGCCTTAAGCAATGCCCTGGTTGCCCTGGCGGGGGCACTCTTTGCCCAAATTTATGGATTTGCCGATGTCACCCTGGGAGTAGGAACTATTGTCCTTGGATTAGCCGCCGTGATTATTGGCGAAACCTTTATCCCTGGAAAAACCATCTTTCAAGGTACATTAAGCGTCATTTTAGGTGCACTGGCGTATCGTTTAGCCATCGCTATTGCCCTGAATGCCAATTTTATGGGACTTCAGGCCCAAGACTTAAATCTAGTTACGGCCTTATTAGTCGCGATCGCCCTCATCTTACCCCAAACCCCCCTTAAAAAATTAACCCTTAAAAATTAAGGGAATCGCAATAATTCAGAGTTCTTCAATTCCCCATCTCCCCATCCTCCCCCTACTCACATAACCGTTCCTTAACCCAAGCTCCTGGGCGATCCCCCTTGCCAACTGCCCGGTTCAGTCAGACACTGGACTAGGAAAGTTATTGGTTTTTGATATAAGAGGGTTTTTTTCGTGAAAAATGTCTTAGGGATTATTCTCGGAGGAGGGGCAGGAACCAGACTGTACCCTTTGACCAAACTACGGGCTAAACCAGCCGTACCTTTAGCTGGTAAATACCGGTTGATTGATATTCCCGTCAGTAACTGTATCAACTCCGAGATTTTCAAAATCTATGTTCTGACTCAATTCAACTCCGCTTCCCTAAACCGCCATGTGACTCGCGCCTATAGCTTTTCTAGCTTCTCGGAAGGCTTTGTAGAAATTCTGGCGGCTCAACAGACGGCGAATGACACTGACAGTTGGTTTGAAGGGACAGCCGATGCGGTGCGTAAATATCTATGGTTAATGCAAGAATGGGATATTGATGAATATTTGATCCTATCGGGAGATCATCTGTACCGTATGGATTATCGGGATTTCATCAACTACCACCGGGAAAGCCAGGCGGATATTACCCTGTCGGTAGTTCCTATTGATGAGGAACGTGCCTCTGATTTTGGGTTAATGAAAATCGATGAGACGGGACGAATCATTGATTTCAGTGAGAAACCCAAGGGAGATGATCTGAAAAAAATGGCGGTGGATACGACCATTTTGGGTCTTTCTCCAGAAGAAGCGAAACAAAAGCCCTATATTGCCTCCATGGGCATTTATGTCTTCAAAAAAGATTTGATGGGCAAACTGCTCACGGAAAATCCGACGCAAAAAGACTTTGGTAAGGAAGTTCTACCTTTTGCTGCGGCTCAGGATTACAGAGTGCAGGCCTACCTGTTCAATGATTATTGGGAAGATATCGGAACGATTAAGGCGTTTTATGAAGCGAACCTGGCGCTAACGGAACAACCGACTCCACCGTTTAGTTTCTATGATGAAACCGCCCCGATTTATAGTCGTTCACGGTTCTTACCTCCTTCTAAGCTATTGGAGGCGAAGGTGACTCAATCGATTGTGGCAGAGGGCTGTATTCTCAAGAATTGTACTATCCATCATTCGGTTTTGGGTGTGCGATCGCGCGTAGAAGCCGATTGTGTGGTCGAAGATTCCATGCTGATGGGTTCAGACTTCTACGAACCGTTTGCTGAACGCCACTCCGGGATTCAGAAAGGAAAGGTTCCAGTGGGAATTGGCGAAGGAAGCACGATCCGAGGGGCAATTATTGATAAGAATGCTCGCATCGGTCGCAATGTCAAAATTATTAATAAAGACCAGGTGGAAGAAGGAAACAATAAAGAGACTGAAAAGCTAGGCTTTTTAATTCGTGGTGGAGTGGTGGTGATTATTAAAAATGCCACTATTCCCGATGGTACAGTGATTTAGTCTACTCAAGATTTAGGGTAATGGAGATCCTCTTTTAATCAAGGATGATGACTGACTCCTGCCGACTGATTCTATTAATTGGTCTTCCAGGTAGCGGGAAGTCTACCCTAGCTCACCAGTTGATGGCGGCTTGGCCGACCTATCGACTGGTTTCTACTGATGCTATTCGGCGGCAATTGTTTGGAAATGCCGCAGTTCAAGGGGATTGGAGATTAATCTGGAATCAAGTCAGGTTACAGTTTCAGTCAGCTCTGCTCGAAGGGGCACCAACGATTTATGATGCAACGAATGCGAAACGAGCCAACCGCCACGACGTGATTCAGCTTGGCCGTGAATTAGGGTTTTCTTCGATTACCGGGATTTGGATTAGAACTAGGTTACAGGAGTGTTTGGCGAGAAATCGATCGCGCGATCGCCAAGTTCCTGAAGAGGTAATCTTAACTATGTACCGCCAGCTTTGGGGTGCGCCTCCGAGTCTGAGTGAGGGTATGAATCATTTGATTTTTTATCAACCCAGGAGGGAACTCTATGATGATTGAGCGGGAGATGCGGAGATTGGTTTGTCGTGTGATTCTTGGGATTTGATACCCTAATTCTTCAGCTAAAGAAGACCAACGTTGAAAGGAGTAAATCCATAAGCAGCCCATGTAAAAATGACTGTGACGTTTTACTTTACGTCAGTTTTCGGCTTACGTTTTTTTGCTATTCGTTGCCTACCACACCTACCAACAGTGGCATTATGTACGAGGAACCTGGCGGCACTGGCAGGGATTTCGGCAAGGCAGCAGGGCAAAGTAGGAAACATCACCTGTGGTTTGAATCTATCTTTGTTGATGGTAATACCAATAGTAGGACTTACGCATTAACACGATCGGTTATATATGGAATCGTTGCATAAGTCCTAATTGGTTTATTTCTGTGCCAGTTGCCACTGCATTAGAGCGTAAGCATCGAGTTCCAGTGTTGATAAAGGTCTTCTGCGTAGAACATAATTTCTTCATTAGGCAGATGAATTTTAGCGTTTTGCCGTGGATACAAACTTTCAAGACATTCAACGTCTTGTTGAACCACAATTGAAGCCATATTGAGTAAGGATTCTTGCATGACTGATTTCAGTGCGCGATCGCTGAATTTTGCATAGAGCACAATAAATGTTTTGGTGGTCGTCTCTGTTTCCGGATAAAGAATATGACCTTGATAGGTTTGAACATCGGGAGAAACCAAGCAAAAGAACTGTGTTGATGGAAATACATACTCTAGAAAATTCTGCATAACCTCTGGAATAGCTCCTAGCATAGGATTTGCAGTAATTTCCTCTGCCGTGTAGTCGTCCTTCTCAGCAGTTTGCGAAACCTTGGCGTAGATGCCCTCTTTAGTCACGAATTTCGACTGACAGGATTTAACTTTAAAAAATTCTCGATGAGTGCCATTTTGATGATCGTGGTCATAGTTAATCATCAGACTACTCAAAAAATCACTTTGAATGCTTCTCTGGGCTGTTACACCTAGAAATTCGTACTCAGAAGCAACCTGTCGGTGCAACTCAGGGACAGGGAGCCGAGGCTCAAAACCACCGTAAGTCCAGATCAAATCGCCATCAATAATTAACTCTAAGGGGTTAGCCAATGGCGCTCGACTCAATTGACCTTCTCGCCACAAGCGACCCGACCCATCGAATTCTACAGCATGAAATGGACAGGCGATCGTATTGCGCTGCTCACAAATCCAGCCATTGGATAAAGGAGCTTGCATATGCGGACAAATGTTATTGAGAGCGAAAACTTCTCCAGAGGAATTCTGCCAAAGGACATAATCTTGGGCATTCAAGGTGACTTTATAGGGGTGATTGATCCCCAGCATGGACTTGTGCGCGATTAGCCAAGGCGCACCAGGAAGAATCGGTTGCATAATGAATTAGCGTAAGTTAAACAGGCGTTTAGTTAATTAAACGTGTGTTTAGTTATGCTGTCAAGTGCTTCTGAGGGAAAACATTGAGCGGGTTCATATTGGGTGCGCTCGCTTTCTCAGCCAATATGAACCTGCCACTCTACAACTCTAGCCGAGTCAGCCAGCAAAGCATCTCGCGCACGGGGACTACTGATGAGATTATTTCCTCAACCTCAAAAAAGGTTTCATCGTTTTCTAAAGAAGTATAGCGCTTCGCGCTAGGCAATAGGCACGAATCGCAATAGCTGGTATAGCTTAGGTTCTAAGGCTTCAAGCTGTACCTCATAGAAGAGAGAAACGCTATAGAGTAAATTGCTCCAAAATCTTGGTTTGTGCCATCAGTTTCTAATGCAACTTGGCTATAAGCTCCTATTACCAGGACTCCATCATCAAAGTCTAGATCGTAGCCAAAGCTAACTCCAGCTTGAGCAATTATGGAGTCTTGTGGAGGATGTATTTCTTGGATTCTTGACCACTGCTTATTAGTATTTAGCCTATACACCACAACACGATTAGCACCAGGATCTCCAATGGCTAGGTAGCGATCGCTCACTGCTAAAGCATGACCAAATGAGGAACTATAACCTGCTTCTATCCCTAGGCAGGTTAGGGAGGAGGAATTTGAAGAACTTATCAGGGTTGAGGCTATACATCCTAAAAGGGAGAAGGCAAGTAAGGAGATTGAAAGTGGCTTCATAGGCCGGATGAGAAGGGATTAATAGTAGAGTTGAGTAATTGAGTTATCGAAGATGTAAAATAGATATTTTCTTATTATTTTTTGACGGATGATAATTGCTACACTAATTAACTTGGTATTCAATAGTTTTACAACTGTCTTCTTGACTTAAATCCTTAATTCTTAGAATAAGAATAGAGCCATATGAGTTTGGATAAATTTTTAAGTATTCTTCTTTTAATGGTGTTAATTCATCTGTCAATGTTGCAGTCACAGAGACTTCGTAAGTATCATTATTTCCATTGTGAGATAAAACAACTTCAGCCTGAGTATGTGTACTTTTTTAAAATAAAAATATGCTATTAATTGAAAATGATGCATCTTGCAACCACCACTATATGATACTGTAATTCCTATATTATCACCATTTATTTTAACCTCATGAAAACACAAATAATCAGAAGGCAAATTTTTAATAGGGGTATTTTTATCAAATATGATTGAATCAATTTTCTTTGTTTACCCAGCGTTTAAAAAACATCGTCATAGGGATTAAATATTATAATTACTACTATTAGTATTGCTAAACATATAACGGTTAGTTTTCTATTTATCATAAAGACATACCTCATTACAATACACATTAATTCAGGCGATCGATTCGATTTAAGCCTAACACCCGGAAATACTCAAAAAAGATAAATTTCAACCCAGCGAATAACTCTCCTGTATTCCCTTGGGGACTAATGACAGCGCAAAGACTCAACAGAGATTCTCATGCCCCAAACCCGACAGACTCCTTGCAGTTGTTGAGACTTACCCTTTCTCAAATGAGAAAAGAGGACTCCGGTTGGTAAGGACTTTCCCTCAGTAATGCCAGTAAGAACAAAGCCAGACTAGTTCCATGCCATCCCAAATGGGGTTGGAGAGCTTTCTTTAATTGGCTATAGTGGTTCATGAGGTTTCTGATGAAGACGCTAATTCTGATGAAACCCCATCTGCTTCTTCTTTTCAAGCCTTTTGTCCTGTACTTAGATCTGTGTCAATTGTTTCAGCATTACAAAACTCCAAAGGATCGATAAGTTTTTATTCTACTGGCATTAACTTGGGTTGAGGCGATCGCACTAACAATTGTTGAATCACTCGCCAGACAATTGACGGATGAAATAGAATACTTGATGGTTCAAGCATATGAAAAACCTGAAATAGAGTCAAGGTCACTTGCGGTTCTTTTGTCGTCAGTTGGATGAGTCGATCCATATACCAACCGATCGCTTTTGCGATCGCGCTCGGTGGCTGAGTTAATCCTTGCACGCTCGGATATTTAGCATCTTGACTCGTTGCTGCAATCCAAGGGGTAGTATTAACTTGGGCAAGCTCTTTTTGAAAGCGATGAGGAAGTTGAGCTAAATCAGTGTCTTGTAAACGCTGTTGCAATAATACTGCCCCTAATGCAGCGACAGTCATTCCCTGTCCGTAAATTGGCGTAAACGAGCAAACTGAATCTCCTAATGCGATAAATCCTTGGGGTTGGCGACTGAGGCGTTCGTAGTGGCGTAGACGATTTCCAGGGGGAGCATAAATGCTAATGTCTGTAACAGGTTGAGCATTTTTAACGGCGTTATAAATATGTGGACTGGGCAGATTTTTCAGAGCTTCGAGAAAGTCAGCTTCGTGTTTGGATGGGCGATGAGGTGCGGTGGCACAAACGCCAACAATCCAACGGTTGTTTTCGATGGGATACAGAACTCCCATCTCTGTCCGTTGGGGGGGAGCAGCTTGAATATACACGCCTTTCCAGTTTTCCGAAAAATTAGGGGGAATTTCGTAGAGGCGGCTGGCATAGCCCATTGAGGTGCTGATGGTGGTTTCTTCGGGGGCATCATAACCGATCGCCTGCAACCATTTCGGCGCTTGGGAACTGTAGCCACTGGTATCGACGACTAAATCGGCGGTGAGTTCTTGGGGTTGTAAGGGCTGGGAATCGTCGCCTCTCTGACGCACGAAAACACCAGTAACAGCAGTTTGGTCGGCATTGGTTTGTAAACCCGTGACATGGCTCGATTCAATGATGCCAATGTTGTCCAATTTTGATACACGCTGATAAATCAACCAATCGAGAATACATCGACTAAAGGAAAATGCCTGGAATCCAAAGGGGAAACGGGCAGCCCAACCAAAGGGATTTAACCATTCAACATCTCCCCCCATGTCTATGACGACTGCTCCGGCTTCGATCAGTTCGGCTTCCAGTCCCGGAAAGAATTCTTCCATGATTTGACGACCACGGGTGAGCAAGATGTGAAGCTGAGTCGCTTGAGGGATGCCTTTCCGGGGAGCAGGATCTTGGGTAGGAAAACGATCGCGCTCGATAATCGTCACCTGCTCAAAGGTGTCAGCTAAAACTCTTGCTGTGAGGAGTCCTGCCATACTGCCGCCAATGACAATAGCATGGCTGCCTACCGTTAAAGAATTGTGTGTCATGTGCCCCTCGAATTTTATGAATTAAAAATTTCATTCATTAGTATGCAAGGGATAAAACACAGATGTCAACCCTGGATTAAATATTTAGTTAACGCTCTCGAACCACTATGATGGAGACTGAACGCTAAAGCTCAGATAGTTGTGGCAAGTCAATTAACTTCAAAATCGAAGTCCAATCGTGGAGTCCGCGATGCGGAGCAAACGAAGCAGCAAATTTTAGATGCGGCGGAGATCGAATTCGCCAAGCATGGACTCAAAGGGGCGAGAATCGATACAATTGCGAAGGCTGCGGGGGTTGCCTCGCGGATGATTTATTACTATTTCGAGAGCAAGGAAGGACTGTATCAGACAGTGTTGCAACGTCCGGCAACGGAGATGCAAGAAGCGATCGCCCAAATTGATTTTGAGTCTTTATCTGCTGATCGCGCTTTAGCTGCGGTGATGCAAGCGGCGATCGCCTATGAAACCCAACATCGCCATCGAGGAATGCTGCTGTTTCAGGAAGCAAGTCAAAACCAAGGGAAATATTTTACCCAAACCAATTGGCAACAGGCGATCGATTTATTAACCGGACTCCTAGAGCGGGGAATCAAAGCCGGAATATTTCGCCCCCTCGATCCCTATATGACGACCCTCAATATTATTGGAGTCTGTGTGTTTTATGGAAATGCCCATGAAAATCTGAAGCACTTAACTCCCGATCGAGATTTACTCAATGCAGACACGATCGAGCAGTACACCCAGGCTGCTATTGAATTGGTCTTAAATGGAGTCCAGAGGTAAAGCCTCATCAATTTAGCCATTAATATAATTCACCGTTTTCGAGTCTTTTTTCGCCCATTCGGTTCGCCCAGCGATCGAGAGCAGCTAAATGTTTTACCCGATCGGAGTGAGTCATGCGGATAAAATTCAGTTGAAAAACAGCTTAAATCTACCTAAAATTTTAGTCTATACCAGCAACCGAACACTACGTTGGTACAGGATAGAAGATAGGTTGTCGGTGAGTATTTAAGACCACCTACCGCCGTACAACGCTGCCGTTATGAGTAAAAGGAGTATCAAATGAATATCGGGATATATATCTATGAAGAAGCAGAAGTATTAGATTTTTCTGGTCCGTTCGAGGTGTTTTCTACGGCTGCTAGGCTTAGTGAAGAAGTCGATCTTTTCAATGTGTTTTTAGTAGCAGAGTCGAATGAACCAATCAAAGCTAGAGGGGGTTATATGGTGCTGCCAAACTTTGGCTTCTCCAATCACCCTTCGATTGATCTTCTAATCGTGGTTGGGGGGGTACACATTCATGAGATGAGGAAGACTCACGTTATAGAATGGATATCGCTACAGGCAAATAAAGCATCAATCGTTGCATCAGTGTGTACAGGTGCGTTTTTACTTGCGCAAGCTGGTGTACTCAAATCCAACAAAGTTACAACTCATTGGGAAGATACCGATGATCTAAGGCGATTGTTCCCAAAACTAGATGTAGTCGAAGGAGTTAGATGGGTTGATGAGGGTAACTTGCTAACATCTGGAGGCATATCTGCTGGGATAGATATGAGCCTACATATTGTAGGAAAAGTTACTGAGGAGGCGTTGGCTCTAAGAACGGCAAAACAAATGGAGTTTGCATGGACAAAAAACTCATAATTCCAGCAGCAGTAGACCCACTTCCTGAGTCCATCCAATATCCGCAAACCTTCATTTGAGGGAAAATAAGGTTTAGGCTGGATAGAGTAATCTGTTTAGGAAAATGCTCTAGATCGTGTCCAAGCCATCTGACCCTACTGCCAAGAAAGAGAAACAAAGGCGTAATCCGGAAGTGACAAAAGCTAATATTCTGGCCGCCGCGATTGAAGAATTTGCACAGTATGGTTTATCTGGCGCAAGGACGGAAGCGATCGCCACGCGTAGCGGAGTGACTAAAGCAATGCTCTGCTACTACTTTAAAAACAAAGAAACCTTGTATCAATCCGTCTTGCAGGAGCTGGTTGATGAAATTAACCAGGCCTTTCAATCCATTGATGTGGAGAGATTATCTCCTGAACAGGCATTAGAAACGGTTGTGCGCAACTATATCGAGTTTGAGGTGAGTCATCGTTGGCATGGAATGCTCTGGTTTCAAGAAGCCATTCAGAATCAAGGACGCTACGGCGAACAGACCGGTTGGGAAGCTGGGTTTCAATCCATTGTTCAGATCTTGGAGCGAGGAATTGCTGAAGGGAAATTTCGACCGGTCGATCCATTTCTGACCGCCATTAATATCTTAGGGGTTTGTTCTTTCTACTTTGATGCCTATGAAAACTTGAAGTATCTCAAGAGCGAGAAAGCACTCCTGAGTGCTGAAATGGTTAAACAGCAAACTGAAACGGCAGTTGAATTCATTCTTGCTGGAGTAACGACTTCTTGACATAGAGTCAAGAGATGGGGCGATCACCGGAAAACTAAGCAGCAGAAGAAACCCGTACTATCTGCAAAAACATCCAAGACAGCGATCGCAACTCATCCATTAGACTGGGAAATATTCCCTGTCAGGGTTATGAACCCGAGGCTGATCCGATATGGCGCATCAGATATCCACAACCGAACAGGTCAAATTTTGGCGCGATCCAGTCCTCAACGATCTGGAAATGCTGCACGCCACCTACATTACCTATTCCTTCTCGCGCCATGCTCACGAAGGCTTTGGCATCGCCATTGTGGAATCTGGGGCAATGGAGTTTGAATATGAAGGCGATACCTACATTGCTCCACCCGGGAGCGTAGTCGTGACCCAACCGGGGGCGATTCATACAGGAGGGGCAGTCTTGGAAACAGGGTGGACTTATCGCACGCTCTTGCCCGCCGCTGATTGGCTCCAGCAAGCTGCCACCGAATTAGCCGAACGCCCCAAGGGAATTCCCTATTTTGCCTCACCCCTCATTCACGATAAACGCCTCAATCACTTACTTCTCCAACTGCATCGCAGCCTCGAAGCTATGCCATCCCCCTTAGAACGGGAATCCCGCTTTCTGTGGGGCATGGCGCAACTGATTAATGCCCATGCAAGCGATCGCTCCTGGGTCAAACCCATCGGTCAAGAACATTCAACCGTTGAACAGGTACGCGAGTATTTAAATGCCAACTACCATACCAATATTTCCCTCGAAGAACTGGCTAACTTGGTGGATCTAACTCCATTGCGACTCTTGCGCACCTTCCGCAAACAGGTCGGCTTGCCACCCCACACCTATCTCAACCAAGTGCGCGTTTACCAAGCTAAACGGTTACTCGCAGCAGGCTGGTCCATTATCAATACTGCGTTGGAAACAGGCTTTACCGATCAAAGCCATCTTCACCGCCACTTCAAGAAAATAGTTGGACTCACTCCAGGACAGTATGTCCGAGGCTGCAAAAACGTACAAGATTAACCGGAATTAATCCTGATAGGCTAGCCATCATCAAGTCTACTGGCTATCCTCAATGATCCAACTTCAAGAAGGTTCTCATTCAAAGAGGCGGATTCTATCTCCCCAGGCTGAATTCTGGACTGGCGCGCGGGATATCTTGCCGCTGATTATCGGGGCGATTCCCTTTGGCATTATCTTTGGTACGTTGGCGACCAGCAATGGCTTATCCATTAGTGGCGCGTTGGCAATGTCAGCCTTTGTATTTGCGGGATCGTCTCAGTTCATTGCTGTGGGTCTAATGGCGGCAGGAACAGGCTGGCTGCTGATTGTGTTGACTACCTTTATCGTCAATCTTCGCCATTTGCTGTACGCGGTTAGCCTCCTTCCCTACGTCCAATCCCTGCCCCAACGCTGGCAGGCGATTCTGGGATTTTTTCTCACAGATGAGTCATTTGCCATTGCCATTCGACGTTACGAACAGGTTGATGGTGCTTCGATGAAGCACTGGTACTTTTTGGGAGCATCAGTGACGATGTATGTCAGTTGGCAATTGTCCACGCTGCTTGGCATTACGATCGGTCAGACTCTACCCAATGCTGCGAATTGGGGACTTGATTTTGCCATGTCTGTTACTTTCATCGGCATGATTGTGCCCTATGTCAAAACAAAGCCCATGGCGATCGCCACCCTCGTTTCTGGGATGGTTGCTCTGCTTGCCTATCCTTTACCTCACAAACTGGGGCTGATCGTAGCGGCGATCGCTGGAATTACTGCTGGTGTCCTCAGCGAACGGGTTCTCAAACCCAGACCGAATCTATGAAATTCAATCGAACTGTAATTCTGTGGGAGTGAACAGCTATGATCCATGAAGAACTTATGATTGCGGGAATGGCGATCGTCACGTTCTCGATTCGCTATGTCATCTTTGGGGCGAGTCACCATATCACCCTGTCTCCCTCGTTATTGAATGCCTTGCGCTACGTCCCGCCTGTGGTGTTGACGGCGATTGTGGTGCCAGAAGTGTTAATCAGTGATGGTGGGCTAGATATGAGTTGGATGAATGCTCGCTTAGTCGGGGCGATCAGCGCTGTTCTGATTGCCACAACGACTCAGAATCTCTTGTTCACCATTGGTCTAGGTATGGCTATATTCTTAGGCTGGAATGGGGTTCTCAACCTATTGTTTTAAGCATGGACTCAGAGGCAAGAGGCGATCATCCATGAAACCGACTAAACTCTTTTGTTGAGGGGCAAATTACTCTTAGCCCCTTGTCTATCCAAGATTGATGAATGGTAACCTGAAAGAGACATGGTATTCGGGAAAAGTGGTGTACCCATTACTCATTACTCTTCGTCCCAATCATCGTCTTCTGGGACGCTATTTTCCAGTTTCGTGATTGCCAGTTTAATCACTTGCGCTACAGGGGGTTCGCTCTCCTGAGTTAAGGCGGTTTGTAGGGAGTCTATCACAGTCAAGTCGCCAATTTTCATTAAGGATAGAGCTGCGCTTTTGCGACTTTCTGCCTCTGAATGCTGGAGTAGCTCTAAAAGTGGAGGAATGCCTTTGGTATATTTCAAATTGCCTAACGCGGTTGCGGCTTCACAGCGCACGATAGAGGCAGCATCATTTAAGGATTGTAATAATAGCTCAAGTTCGCGATCGCAGTTTCCGGGATTTTCTTGAGCCACTTGCACAATCACTTCTATCACTGCTGCTCGCACTTCCGGGGACTCAGAATCCATTTGTTCATAAACCAAATCCTTCGCTTCCGAACCAATAAAGGCTAATGCCCAACCGACTAATCCCTTATAATTCTCTGGATGGTTGGGATTGGAGAGAATCTCCAGTAGAGCCGGAACTGCGACTTCTCCGGTTCTGGCTAAAGCACCTACAGAAGAGCCTTTAACCACCATATCATCATCATTGAGCAGGGCTTGCACCAACGTGGGAACTGCTGTAGGGTCAGCGATTAAGGTTAAGGTTTTCGCTGCTGCTCGTCGCACGACCACATTGGTATGATGTTGCAGAGCTTCCAATAAGACCGGGGTGGCAGGTGTACCAATACTTTTTCCGATGGTTTCCGCAAAACTGAGGCGCACCATCCCTCTAGAGTCGCCCAAGCACTCTACCATTTGCTGCAACACTTGGCGATCGCCACTATCAAACTCTTCAGCGACCATTTGCGCTTGCACGCTTTGCAAAAAAGCATCGGTTTCTTCAGCAGACAAAGCACCCAGGCGATCTACAGTGGAAAATTCAGCAGGAGAGGGATGGTTCATAACAAACTACAGTAAGCACAAACTTGATTTTATAACGAAAGTCAGGCAATAGGTATATACAGTAGTTAAAATCAGGACGATTACAGTATTAACTGAGAGGTTAAGTACAACCGATGGTTTTCAAAATTGCTAAATGGGGAAATACCCTAGCGATTCGTATTCCTCAATCTCTAGCTCAGGAGATTCCTCTTTCTGAAGGAACTGACGTTGATCTAGTGGTCATTGATGGTAATTTGGTGATTAAACCGCGATCGCATTCCTCCTATTCCCTAGAAGAATTAGTTACCGCTATTACTCCAGAAAATTGCCATAGAGAGCAAGACAGTGGTGTAGCTGTGGGGAACGAGGTGTGGTGATTTCAGAAGATGGCTATGTTCCCAAGCGAGGAGATATTGTCTATATCAACTTTAATCCCACTAAAGGCCATGAGCAAAAAGGTTCCCGACCTGCTTTTGTGGTATCACCGTATAGTTACAATGTGAGAACTTCCCTGGCATTATTCATGCCAATTACGCGACAGCAGAAGGGGTATCCTTTTGAGGTGGTGTTGCCTTTGCAGCTACAGACTCAGGGAGTCATCTTAGTCGATCAAATTAAGTGCTTGGATTGGCAAGCTAGGAAGGTAGATTTTAAAGAGACTGTACCAGAAGATGTGGTAGAGGAAGTTCAGGCTAAAATTGAACCTCTAATTTTGTAAAGATTGAGATCAAACCATGCTAGTGCTGAAGCTTTCTTGCAGGAAGAGTTTCGGCAATAGGATTTTCTATTGCCTATTGCCTATTCCCTAGCGCGAAGTGCTATTAGGTGTAGATACTCTCAAATTCTCCAGGTTGATAGATTTCGTCATCGTCATGGGAACGACGTTCCCGACTACCGCTTACTAATTACTCCATTATGGCAAGGCAAACCCCTTAGATTTCTTCTTCTTCTTACCCTTCGCCCCCTTCTCATTGCCATTTTGCATATACGCTTTCATCTGGGGGGTAAACCCATCTCCATCCGCATTGGGTAAATTTCCCGTGGCAATATTTTCCACAATTTGAACATGCTTAGGTAACAAATCCTTGAGCGCATATTGCTCCACAATTAATTCCCTCGCCTTTTCGCGCAAAGGAGCCATTTGATCGGGATTATCTAAAGCCTCACCTACCCGTTGAGCAATCTCTTTCGGTGAGAAGAAATCCACCAATAAACCATTCTCTCCATCCCGGATCATTTCCCGTACCGGAGCAGTATCCGAACCCACGATTAAACATCCTGTAGCTAAGGATTCCATCATCGACCAAGATAATACAAACGGTCGGGTTAAATAGACTCGCACAGTAGAGGCTTGTAGAACTTGTAAATAGAGTCCATAGGGGAGAGGCCCGGTAAAATGAACCCGTGACATATCCAAGTTTAGGCGCTCTAACATGGCCTGCTTATAGGTTTTTCCATCGGGCAAAGACTTACCGTAACACACTCGGTCTTCTCCCACAATCACCACATGACAATTGGGGCGCTTTTCCTGAAGATAAACAATCGATTCCATGAACTGGGGAAACCCGCGATAGGGTTCCATTCCCCTAGTGGCATAGGTGACGATTTCATCGACTCCAGATAAATCGAGTGGCTCAATAAATTTACTGTATCCTTCACCGGTGAATTTCATTTTTGCGCCTGGATTGGGCTTAAAATAATCTGTGTCGATGCCATCGAAAATTACGGATAACTTGCTCTGAAATTCTGGCGGAAATTGGGACTTTTGCCACTGGGTCGGACAAACTCCCCAATCACAGTTATATAAGTCTTGTAAAATCCCAGCATTTTTAACCCGAATTCGACATAAATCATCAGCCGAAAGGGGTTCTGAGGGGTCAAAATCAGCATCGGTTCCCCTAGCGTGATAAAACCATTCGTAATAGCACAGAAGGGGAGATTCTGGGAAAACTTCTTTCAAAAATAAAGTTGGCCCCCATCCAGAATGGCCATACATAATATCGGGAATAAATCCTTCTGCTCTCAGTTTCTCCGCAACTCGATACACACTTTGACCATACAAAACAGCGCTTTCTAAGGGGCGGACATAGTGATGGGTTTCGGGTCGCGGTTCTCGACTGGGATTAAACAGAACTTTTCGCACTCCGGGAATCACCCATTCTGGGCGTTCATTTTTGGTAATGAAAACGACTTGATTGTTGGGGTTGCTGCCAAAGACGTTGGCTAAATGGCGGAATTGGGCGGGAAAATTGGGGTGTAAAAATAGGATTTTCATGTTTTTTTACAAACAGTTAGACAGTCACGACAGTAGTGTCTTTTTCAGCTAATTCGATGCATTAGATTTTGTTTGTAGTGAGGGATAAATCCCTCTCCAGCTAGGCTTTTAAGCACTCTTCGTGCTTACACCAAACAAAGCACTATTTTAGGTGAAACAATCCAGTAGGGTGTGTTACAGAGAAGGGTTGGGCAAGGGGCTGAAGCCCCTTGCCTCTCAAGGAGAGAAGAGGGGTTCGGGAGCGCGACAGATCCAAATACAATCTCTGGGGACTAATTCCGTATTTTGTTCTAAGATTTCATAGCCCAAGGTGGTAAGGAATTTTTCCATGATTTCATTGGTCATAATAGAAAAAGCAGTTCCATCTCGTTTTCCGAGGAGATTATGGGGATAGTCATTGAGGAATTTTTCCCATCCGAGGGGGGAGAGGATATTACTATGGTGGAATAAACAGAGTCGTCTGCCGCGCAAAAGTGGGGGGATTTGAACTAGATAATTATAAATATCTCGCGGTTCAATATGAACCATGGTATCGTAACAGAAACACACATCAATACTTGCCGGTTCAACGCCTTCTAGGGTGAGTCCATTAAGTTTGACGTAGGATGTCCGTTCAGTTCCTAATCTTTGTTGAGTAGCTTTGAGCATTTGGGCGGAAATATCAGCACAAACTAACTCTTGACAATAGTTCAATAATAGGGCAGCGGTTTTACCTCCACCAATGCCAATTTCTAGGACGCGATCGCCGGATTCGATATAAGGTGCGATTAAATGGGTTTCGATTAACTGTTCGTATTCAGACAGGGAAAATGCAGCTCCGGCTTTTTTTCCGATCCATTCATCGCCAACATGCTGATAGTCAGGATCAGTAGATGTCCAATTTTGGGCGTAATTATCCCAAGCGCCTTCATAATCAATGGGGCTGGATGGTTTAGTCATAGTCCAAGGTAAGGGTTGATGAAGATAAACAGATAAACGTTGGTTGTGAGGGGTAAAATAGTCGGTAAGCTGTTGATACAGTTGGGGAGAAACGTCGGGGTAATCTCCAGCATCATAAACGGGAGGGTCAGTTAAAGTATAGGGCGGTAATTGCAGAAATTCATAGACTTGATCGGCGATCGCCTGGGGATGAGCATAAAAATCTTCCGCGAGTAAAATCAGGAATTGTTCTGGAGGAAAATATTGCTGCCAACGGAGCAGTTGATCGATGTATACACCTCGCTCTAAATAACTGTAATGGCGATGGTTAAAGCTATGATAAAGGGGATTGGCTTGGATTTTTTCCACTTCTGTTTGCAGTCGCTGGGGTTCACTGGCGATCGCTGCTTCTAATCCCAACGATTCAAATCCCCACCTTACCTCATGATAATAATGGGAAATTGCCCGCTTGACCGGATCGCGCAATAGCACAATCAACTTCACATCTGGATAACATTGGTGAACCCGTTGGGGAACACAGGGATGATAGAGATAATAGGGACTCGCTTCCCCTTTGATTCCCGGTTGGGGAAACTGTTCCTTATACCAGGAAACGCCGCGATCGAAGTGTAAGCTAAAGAAATGGAGTTCCTTTTCCGTCGCTGCACTTATCCCTGGATGTTGAATCAGATGATGATAGAGGGAAGTTGTCCCGCTTTTTTGCGCCCCTATAATCAGGTAATCGACCATAAACCGGTTATTGAGAGTTGTTTGGAAGGCTAGGCCCGCTCCTGCTTAATAATCTTTTAACATCTTTGCGGCATTTATGGACAAAAACCCGCAGGGCAATCCCCTGGGAACCATAGCCTGCTTGCCAACTGCGCCAGCCTAGCTCTAAGATCGGCCAACCAAAATTGAGGGGGCGATCGCCAAAAGGATTGTTTTCTACCTCTTGG
Source organism: Roseofilum reptotaenium CS-1145 (assembly GCF_028330985.1). Classification (NCBI taxonomy): domain Bacteria; kingdom Bacillati; phylum Cyanobacteriota; class Cyanophyceae; order Desertifilales; family Desertifilaceae; genus Roseofilum; species Roseofilum reptotaenium. Next base: position 93,809 of record NZ_JAQMUE010000021.1, read on the forward strand.
GGATTGAGATTTAGGCGATCGCACACTGCATGGTTCAAGTTGCAATGGGTGATATAGCTTCTTCCCCTGAGTTTTTCAGCTTTCTGCAATCCAGTCATCACTTCTTGGGAAAGAGTTCCGGCATTTTCCACCACTCCCACAGTGTTCGTGTCATGAATGCGATATCGCACCAAGGGGGTAGAAATATGGGCAATTTTCCCCTGATGGGAAGCAATGAGCGCTATCCACCAATCATGATACCAATCGCCGCCCTTTCGGGATGGAAACGGCAGTACGAGAGAGAGCAGTTGGGGGCGAAACATCATCGTACATCCGGTTAAGGTGTTGCGCAGCAACAGCAGTTGGGGGGTGAGATTTTGGGGAGATCGCTGTTCAAATTCCCACGCAGAAGGATGACAAGTGTCATCTTGCGCATCGATTAGCTCTAGGTCAGAATGGACTAAAAGAGCAGATTGGGACTCTAAAGCGTGCCATTGACGCTCCAGTTTATCCGGTAACCAAATATCATCCTGATCGCAACAGGCGATCGCCTCCAACCGTTGATCTCCTACACATAATTCTAATCCGCGCTCAAAGTTATGATACGAACCTACATTTTCCGAGTAGGAATGGAAGTGAAAACGGCGATCGCCGGCGATCGTTGCTTGAATCTGGCTTTGACATGCTTCAGATGAGCGATCGTCAACCACATGACACATCCAATCTTGCCAAGTTTGCTCCCGCAAAGACTCAATTTGTTTGCGCAAATATTCCATATTGGGGTTATACGTTGCTAGAATAATTCCAATTTTTCCCATTACCAATTCCCGATAAAATGATGTGAAAATTTGAGGATAACCAGAGTGAAGAAAGCCAAGGGAAAACGCCCCGTTTATTTAGATAATGCCAAAGTAGATCGGTTATTAACGATGATTATGACATTGGCCAGTGAAGTTTCTGTCTTACACGATCGCCTGGATACCCTCGAACGATTAGCCCAGGAAAAAGGTATCCTTTCCCTGGAAGACATTGAAGCCTATCAACCCGATGAGCAAACGCAACAGCAACGGGAACAGTGGCGACAGGCTTATCTGGAGCGGTTGTTAGGCGATCTAGCCACGGATAATGAATAATGAATACTTGTGAATACTTGGAAACCCCAGAGACACCAACCACCCATGACCACACTACCCCAAACTCTAGATGAGGCGATCGCCCAAGCGAAAGCAGCAACGTTGCAAGCCCTCGAAGATGGAATGCGCTTAATTCAAGTAGAGTTAGTCTTTCCCGAAATTGCCCTAGAAGCGCAGAAACTCGCCCAAGACTTTATCCCTATTTTGCAAGAGTTTGGGGGACAACCGAAGATCTTCTTTCCAGATACCGGAGCGGCAGCTCTAGCCCGTCGAGACTGGGGTGAAACTCCCTTTAAAGTCACGGATTTAGGCAGTAGCCGATCGCCCATTGATCATAAAATAGACCCCGAAGACGAGAGCTTTCTGATCGTTAACCCCTCATCCGTAGAAGTCGGACAAGTCGAGCGTCTGGTGAATTTAGCCGGCGATCGTCCCATCATTCTTGTAATCCCGAAACTTGAAGATGTCGCTGTTGTCGGTATTGGTTATACGGCCCGTCAACTGCGCGAGAGACTCTTAAGCCAAATCTACTCCTGCTATTACATCCGCCCCCTAGAAGGTGCAGCCCTCTATCGCTGCCATCCCCATCCCTGGCAAGTTTGGCTCGAAACCGCAGACGGTACTTATACTAAAATTGCCGAACAACCGCAAAAACCTGTAGGCGAAGTCCTAGATCAGATTTTAATCCGAGCTACTACCGGAGAAAATACGGAAGAAGCCGCCCGGACTCAGAAACGGCGAGGGGGGATTTTCGGAGAACTTGAACGCTTTATTAAAGCTTTGACTCAATAACCCCAGAACAGTTGTCCAGGACTAAACTTTGTCAGTACACTGTAGAAACACCAAAATAGCTCAGATTTTAAAGGAGATCGGCAAAGCTAACTGGGTGTTGAGGAAACTTGTGGCAACTTACCCTGGATTCCTCATACCATATTCTCTATGATGATGCACTTTAACAATTGGCCCAGAGCCACTTGCCTCCCAAGGATCGATTAAGGGCAAGGTTAAAGAGAAATGGTATCAGTACGGAACCGACTTGATTAGCACACAGGGAATACAAAGCAATGATAGGAGCAACAGGACGACGAGTTTTTATTGGTGATGTCCATGGGAATTATGATGGCTTAATGCATCTTCTGGAGGCGATCGCTCCTGTAGAGAGCGATGACTTATACTTCTTAGGAGACCTGATCGATCGCGGGCCAAAAAGCGCAGAAACCGTTAACTTCGTTCGTGATAGTGGCTATCCCTGCATTCGAGGCAACCACGAACAACTACTGATCGACAGTTTTCCAGACGGCAAAATCCATTATCCCGCCCTCCAAGCATGGCTCTATAGTGGTGGACAAGCTACTCTGAGTAGTTATCACGATGCCCACCTCCTTCTGGAGCATCTGCAATGGATTAGCAATCTTCCCCTATACCTCGACCTCGGCGATGTTTGGCTTGTCCATGCTGGAGTTCATCCCGATTTACCCATCGACGAGCAAACCGAATATGAACTCTGTTGGATTCGCGATCAATTTCACTGCATTCCCACTCCTTACTTCCCTGATAAAACCATTATCACCGGCCACACCATCACCTTTACCTTCCCTGGTGTGTTGCCCGGTCAAATTGTCCAAGGACAAGGCTGGTTAGATATCGACACGGGAGCCTACCATCGCCGCAGTGGATGGTTAACCGCCCTAGACTGGACAAACCAACAAGTTTATCAAGTCAACGTCTATCATCAAGCAGTCCGTATCTTGCCTCTAGAAGAAAGCATCACTTTTATAGAACCGGAAGCCATTATTCCTCGACATCCAGTTGCCGCCAACCATTAATAATGGGCAATAGGCACGAATAGCAATCGGCAATAGAAAATGTCCTAACTATTCTTTTCCCTGCTATACATAGCGTGATAAGGTATGATCTCCCTCTAAGTCGATCGCCATCCTCAACCATGGAAACCAAAGCTGCTATTGCCTTTGCCCCTAATCAACCCCTGAGCATTGAAACCGTCAGTCTGCAACCTCCGGAAGCTGGAGAAGTATTAATTGAAATTAAAGCGACTGGTATTTGCCACACGGATGCCTATACCCTCTCTGGGGCCGATCCAGAAGGACTCTTTCCCGCGATCCTGGGTCATGAAGGCGCAGGTGTTGTGGTAGAAGTTGGCCCAGGGGTCACCAGTGTCAAACCCGGCGATCATGTGATTCCTCTGTATGTTCCGGAATGTCGCCAGTGTGAATATTGCCTCAGTCTAAAAACAAACTTGTGCCAAGCGATCCGCACTACCCAAGGACGGGGCGTGATGCCCAATGGCAGCAGTCGGTTTGCGTTTAATGGCGAGATGCTCCATCATTACATGGGCACTTCAACCTTTTCTAATTATACCGTTGTCCCAGAAATTTCCGTAGCCAAAATTCGCGAAGATGCCCCGTTTGATAAGGTTTGCTATATCGGTTGCGGGGTAACAACAGGAATTGGAGCCGTGATTAATACGGCAAAAGTAGAACCGGGTTCTAAGGTCATTGTGTTTGGCTTAGGGGGGATTGGCTTAAATGTAATTCAAGGGGCAAAAATGGTAGGAGCCGATCGCATTATAGGCGTTGATCTGAATCCCAAAAAACGAGCTTTGGCGGAAAAATTTGGCATGACGGATTTTGTCAATCCCCAGGAGGTGGAAGGAGATTTAGTCCCTTATTTGGTGGATTTAACGAAAGGCGGTGCAGATTATACGTTTGAATGTATTGGCAATGTGGAGGTGATGCGCCAAGCGTTGGAATCTTGTCATAAGGGATGGGGCGTTTCCACGATTGTTGGTGTAGCAGGAGCTGGACAAGAAATCAAGACTCGCCCGTTTCAGTTGGTGACGGGACGGGTTTGGAAAGGAACAGCGTTTGGAGGGGCAAGGGGACGAACAGATGTCCCGAAAATTGTGGATTGGTATATGGAAGGGAAGATTAATATTGATGATTTAATTACCCATGTATTGCCAATTGAGCAGATTAATGAGGGATTTGAGTTGATGCATGAAGGCAGTTCAATTCGCACTGTGGTAACGTTTGAGTAGTGCTGGGCGCTGGGAATAGGGAATAGGGAATAGGAAAAACCCAGTAAATCATCGTAGGGTGGACAGGGAAAGAGTTGTCGCACTTGAATAATATCGCTTCTTCTCCTGCCTACCCTATCCCCTATTCGCACTGTGGTAACTTTTAAAAGCAGATTAGGAACAGGCAGTAATTATGATGTTGCGTGTCATTTCTCGTTTGGGTGTTGGGGTGATTTTACCGGCGATCGCCGCTTTCGGACTGATCGGGTGTGAAGAAGAAGATTCTTTTCTGCCACCAGCACCGCCCCCCGATATTTCTCAACCGGAGGTTCCCACAACTCCAGAAGTGGCAACCCCCACACCAACTCCCTCACCCAGTCCTACCCCTGCGGCGCAACCCACGACTCAACTGGCTGCCCCAGAAAATCCCGATCCCCAGGTGAATGCTCAAGTGCAGGAAACTCTAGATACAATGGCGAATAAGGGATATCCTAAAGCCAATCAAGGGGTATGGATGCAGTCTGGAGATACCCTATTAGCGAATTATCAAGGGACAACGTTATTACCCGCCGCCTCTCTAACCAAAATCGCCACCACATTAGCCGTATTAGACACGTTTGGCCCGAAACATCAATTTGTTACTCAAATTGGCTATACCGGAACCCTAGAGAATGGAGTGATTAATGGGGATTTAGTGATTATTGGAGATCGCGACCCCTTCTTTGTCTGGGAAGATGCGATCGCCCTCGGTAATGCTTTAATGAATATGGGGATCAAACAAGTGACGGGGGATTTAGTCATTGTTGGTTCCTTTTACATGAACTACGAAGAGAACCCTAAAACCTCTGGCGCTCTATTGCGTCAAGGCTTAAACGTGCAACTGTGGCCGGATCGAGCCTATCTGCAATATGAAACCCTACCTGACAATACCCCGCAACCGGAACTGAGTACGGGTGGCTTGATCAAGACAACAACCACAACACCCGCTAACGTTAAACCCCTTGTGCGTTATTCCTCCCTTCCCGTCGCCGAATTGCTGAAAAAAATGAACCAATACAGCAATAATCCCATGGCAGAAATGTTTGCTGGCATGGTGGGAAGTGCAGGAACCGTCGCCCAAAAAGCGGCCACTCTTTCTGGTGTCCCTCCAGCCGAGATTAAACTCATTAATGGATCGGGATTAGGGGAAGAAAACCAAATGTCCCCACGAGCGGCAATCGGCCTATTCTTAGGGATTCAAAAACTTTTACAACCCCATCAAATGACCATCGGTGATGTAGTTGCTATTGTCGGAGAAGACGAAGGCATCTTAACGTCACGCCCTTTACCCAAATTTGCCGTCCTCAAATCAGGCAGCCTCTACGCCGTCAGTACCCTGGGTGGAGCCTTGCCCACTGCCCAAAACGGGGTCGTTTGGTTTGCTATGTTTAATGGGGGTAGCTACTACGAAGATTTTCGAGAAGAGCAAGAAGCCTTCCTTAACAAACTCGTTCGTCAATGGGGAGTTGTATCGAGGCTACCGGAAGAATTAAAACCCAGCTTGCCTCCAACCTCTGGATCTCGGATCGAGAAAGTCAATTGATATGCCTCTTTTGTCACTCGGAGAAAACTTTGGTCTTGACTCAATTCTAGAACTCTTAGAGGATCGGCGATCGCGATCGCCGAAAATCACCCCATAAGCTATATAGCAGAAAAGGAGTTGGTGAGGAAAGTTAGGTTATGGTTTAAGGCAATAGGCAACAGGCAACAGTAGACTGTGAAAGACTTATAGGATTTAGAACTGTCCTAACCATAAAACGTAGTGCTATACAAACTTTTGCTATTCGTACCTATTGCTAGAGTGCGCAGCGCTATGCGGCACTTTCCTCTACGATGAGGTACATTAGTTTGTAATATCAAGTCCGAGTAATCAGTTTAACTATGTACAGTGCGTTTGCACTCCTACATTGTTCCGGTAGAACATTCTCTATTCCCCAACGTGAAGTATTGCATCATAGCCAATCAACCGGACTTGGTATAACGATAATTAGAACAGCTAAAAACTCTACCAAGTCCGTTGTTTGCCCCCCTATCTCCTCATCACCCTATCATATCAAGTCCGATGAATAAGTTACGATATAAATGAAGAGTGTCCAAGCAAAGCAATGCCCCGACTCCTTAAGATAGTCCCCCACCAGAGTAGAGAGTCCCTGGGCGTAGCCTACCATCAAGCAAAAGAGGGCCCAGA